>NZ_JBSGBY010000109.1:0-17463 GCF_053601505.1 Nocardia sp. NPDC004722 | reverse complement strand
CCCATCGTGCCGGTGGCGCAGGCAACCCTGCATCGGCGAACAGCTTCTTGTTGTAGAACAGGAAGTTCCCGGCCCACTGTTCCGGCCGCCGATGTGTTCGCGGCCCTGCATGGTGAGCATGGTGACGTCCGCGCCCAGCGCCTTCCACTCCTCGGCCAGCCGCACGGCCTGCGGATACGGAATGATCTGCTCGCTGGTGCCACCGGCCACCAGGACCGGTGCGGCGGGCGCGATGCCACCGAGCCGGTTCTCCAGCAGCCGCGCCTTCACCTCGGGCACCTCGAACGGTGGGCGATGGGTGTAGGTGGAGACCTTGGTGGGCACGACCAGGCCCGCGCCGATGCCGACCACCGCGGCGACCCCGGCATGGGTGCGGCGGGCCAGCGCGGCCAGTACCCGGCCGCCGACGTTGAGGTGCTGCAGCACATTCAATTCCGGATAGGCGGCCTCGATGCCGAGCACGCCGTAGAACAGCAGCACCGCGTACGGGGTGTCGTCGAGGAACTTCACCATGTCGACCAGATCGGCCGGGGCCGAGCCGACCGCGCCGCCGACCAGCGGCAGATCCGGCGCGTAGGTGGGCTGCAACTGCAAGGCCCAGCCCGCCGCGTTCCCGCCCTCGGAGTAGCCGTAGATGCCCAGCGGGCCCTCGGGATCCAATTCCGCCTCGGGCAGCCGACGCGCGGCACGCATGCTGTCGAGCACCGCGGGACCCAGCGCGCGACCCATGACGTACGGGTGCAGGCCCGGGCTGCCGAGCCCCGGGTAGTCGGTGATGGCGAGCGCCCAGCCGCGACGCAGGGCGGCACGCAGGAACAGCGACTCGTATTCGATGCCGTAGCGCAGCTGCCAGGACGCGGCGGCGACGGTATTGGCCAGGCCCTGAGTGCCGACCGCGTAGCCGACCAGCGGACGTGAACCGGGCCCGCGCCACGGGGTGTTCGGGACCAGCACGGTGCCGGTGACCTGCGTGGGGTCACCCTTGGCGGTGGTCGTGGTGTAGGTGATGCGCCAGGCGCGAGCGGGCAGTTTCAGACCGGGCAGCATCCTCGCGGTCATCGGTTCGGCGGCCAGCAGCCGTCCGGGTCCGAACGTACCGGGATATCCGGCACCGACCGCCGCCTCGTCGAAGCGGTTGGTGTTCGCAGTCATCATTGCCTGCCCTTCTCGCACAAACTCGCGTTATGCAGTTGTCGCACAACCTGATCGGGGCGTTACAGCTGTCCCGGACAGTCCTGCTTGTTCGAAACCATACCCAGAATGGGAGATAACGACACTTCTTGTCACAACAACTCCCACTTACTGGGACGGCCCCATCAGAGACAACGGCCACACCCTCGCGAAATACTCCCCGCCCCAGCCACGTTGCCGAAGTCGTGACCATTCCCCGTCTGCTGCTGGTCTCCGGCAGCACCCGCGCCGGATCGACCAACAGTGCCGCCCTGCGCACCATCGCCGCCGACGCGGGTCCGGACCTGGACGTGCGCCTCTACGACGGCCTGCTCGAGCTGCCGCCCTTCATCCCGGGAAAAACGGACGAACCGGACGCGGTACTGGCGCTGCATCGGCAGCTGGCCGAGGTCGACGCGGTGCTGTTCTGCACCCCCGAATACGCGGGCATGATCCCGGGCACCCTCAAGAACCTGCTCGAATGGACCATCGGCAATGCCGACCTCAGCGAGAAGCCCGTGGCCTACGTGAATGTGGCCTACCAGGGCCGCGGCGAGGCCGCCGTCGCCACCCTGCGCACCGTGGTCGGTTACGCCGGGGCCGAGATCGTGGAGGCCGCGTGCGGCCGGATCACCGTGGTGCAGAGCGATATCGGCCCGGATGGCCTGGTCACAGCGCCGGACGCCCGCGCCGCGCTCACCGCCGCCGCCCGCGCCCTGGCCGCGCACGCCGCCCGCCGCGCCGAGCCCGCCACCTCGGTGTCGCTGGACAGATGATGTACTGAAGGTCAGGAAACCCCTCCGGACACAGGAGTGTGCGGGCATGGACGTGGGAATCTTCGGGGCCGGTCACTTCGGCCTGAGTTTGGCCGGGCTGTTCGATCGCGCCGGGCACACCGTGCACATCGCCAGCCACCACATCGACGAACTGTCGGACATCGTCACCGAACGCGGACTGCGCCACACCTACCCCGGCGACATCGAGCTGGTGACCGGTTCCTCGACCATTCTCATCGGCGCGGTCCCCTGGCTCCAATTACCGGCGCTGGCAAAGGAACTCCCCGATCTGGAGGGCAAGATCTGGGTCGACCCGGCCAATCCCTACGTCCGGGAGGACGACGGCTCGGTCACCCTGCTGTCCACCGACGGCCGGCCCACCAGCGCGGTGGTGGCCGAACTGTTCCCGAAGACCCAGCTGGTCAAGGCCTTCAACAACTTCACCACCCCCATGTTCCGGTCCGGACCGCTGACCTCGCTGGGCCGCATCGTCGCCCCGATGGCCGGGGACCACCCCGCCGCCCTGTGCCGGGTGGCCGAGCTGATCAAGACCACCGGTTTCGTGCCCATCGTCATCGGCAATATCGCCGACAGCACCGCGCTGGAACCCAACGGGCCCCTGCACCGCCTGTCCATCCCACCGATCGCGCCCTGAGACGCCGAACGGCACACCCGCGGGTGTGCCATTCGGTTGCGACGCTTGCCGATTCAGTCGATCTGATCGGGGAACGCCTGCTGGCGGTGACCGCCCCGAAGCGTGCCCTCGAGATAGGCCGCCTTGCAGGCGCGGCGTGCGATCTTGCCGCTGGAGGTGCGCGGGATGGAGCCCGCGGGAACCAGCAGCAGGTCGCGCACGGTGACGCCGTGGCGTTTGGCGATGGCCGCGCGCACGGTCTCGGTGATCGGCTCCGGATCGAGTTTGGCCGCGCCCGTGCCGCGTTCGGCCACGATGACCAGTTGTTCGGTGGCGTCGGCGGCGACCGCCTCGGCCGGGAGCTGGTTCGCCGACACCGAGAAGGCGGCCACGAAGCCGGGCCGCAGGGCGGTGCTGGACTCCTGGGCGGAGTACTCCAGATCCTGCGGATAGTGGTTGCGGCCGTCCACGATCACCAGATCCTTGACCCGGCCGGTGATGAACAGCTCGCCGTCGTAGTACGCGCCGAAGTCGCCGGTGCGCATCCAGTTCGCCTCCGCCGCAGCGCCTTCCGCGTGCGAGCCGGGCTGGCGGGCGGTGAGGCGGTTGTGGAAGGTGGCCTCGCTCTCCTCCGGCCGACCCCAGTAGCCGCGGCCGATGTTCGCGCCGTGCAACCAGATCTCGCCGACCTCACCGTCGGGCCGCTCCGCGCCGGTGCCGGGATCCACGATGACCGCCCACTGGGAATTCGCGACGTAACCGCAGGACACCTGGGCCACAGCGTTTTCCGCGTGCTCGTCGACCTCCACCATGCGCCCGGCATTGAGCTGCACGCGATCCACCCAGACCGCGCGCGCCTCGTCCTCGCGCTTGGTGGCGGAGACGAACAGCGTGGCCTCGGCCATGCCGTAGCAGGGTTTGATGGCGGTCTTGGGCAGGCCGTAGGGGGCGAAGGCGTCGTTGAACTTTCGCATCGAGGTGACCGACACCGGTTCGCTGCCGTTGATCAGGCCGATGACATTGGACAGGTCCAATTCCTCACCGGGCTTGGGCAATCCGCGGGCGGCGGCGTGCTCGAAGGCGAAATTCGGTGCGGCGGCGAAGATCTCGGCGCCGTCCTCCTGGGCGGCGAGCTCCTTGATCCAGCGGTGCGGCCGCCGCACGAAGGCGCTGGGCGACATGATGGTGATGTACTTGCCGCCGATGGTCGGCAGGATCACCGTCAGCAGGCCCATGTCGTGGAACAGCGGCAGCCAGGTGACACCGCGCGCCTTCTCGGTGATGCCGATGGCGTCGATCATCTGCAGCAGGTTGGTACCGACCGCCCGGTGTGTGATCTCCACGCCCGCCGGGGTCCGCGTCGACCCGGAGGTGTACTGCAGGTAGGCCACATCGTCCATCTCCAGCTTCGGACGCACCCAGCTCTCGCCCACACTGTCCGGGATCGCCTCGACCGCGATGATGCGCGGACGCTGCGGCGCGGGCAGGTGTTTGAAGATCTCGCGCACCCCCACCGCCGCCGAGCCGACCGTCAGAATCGCCGACGGCGTGCAGTCGTCGAGCACGGCGTGCAGCCGATCGCTGTGGCCCTGCTCCTCCGGATCGAACAGCGGCACCGCGATATTGCCCGCGTACACCGCGGCGTACATGGCCACGATGTAGTCCAGGCCCTGCGGCGCGAGGATGGCGACGCGGTCGCCGGGCTGCGTGACCTGCTGCAGCCGGGCGGCCACGGCACGCAGCCGGACACCGAAACGGTTCCAGGTGAGGTCGTGGTACTCACCGTCGCGTTCACGCGAATAGTCGATAAAGCGGTAGGCGAGCTCGTCCCCGTTGACCGCGGCGTGCTTGTCGACGAGGTCGACCATGGTCTGGTTCTCAGGGATCTTGATGTTGCCGTGCTCGTCCAGAACGTCTTCGAAGGTCTCGCCGATCATTCCCTATCCTTCTTCAACTCACAGTCGAGAACTGTGCAGTGACACCGAACAAAGATCGACACCGAAAGCCCGAATGTAGCTGGGGGCTTGGGGACTCTAGCAGGTGCCGGATTCCCGCGTCACCGACTACGAACGAATACCACCCGGAAAAGCGCCTCAGTACCGGCCGAACGCGATGGCCACGTTGTGGCCGCCGAAGCCGAAGGAGTTGTTCAGGGCATAGTCGTAGTTGCCCGGTCGGGCCTGGCCATGCACCACATCCAGGTCGATCTCCGGGTCCTGGTTCTCCAAATTCAGTGTGGCGGGGATGATTCCGTCACGCACGCTGAGCACGGTGATGACCGACTCCAGCGCACCGACCGCGCCGATGGAATGTCCGAGGGCGGACTTGGGCGCGTACACCGCGGCGTGGTTGCCGACGGCTTGCTTGATGGCGTTGGCCTCCGCCGTGTCGCCGATCGGCGTGGCGGTGGCATGCGCATTGATGTGCGACACATCGGATTTCGAGATGCCCGCGTACTCCATGGCGCGGCTCATGGCGCGCGCCGCGCCGGTGCCCTCGGGATCCGGTGCGACCAGGTGGAAGCCGTCGGAGGTGATGCCCGCGCCCATGATCCGGGCGTGGATGGTGGCGCCGCGCGCCAGCGCGTGCTCCTCGGTCTCGATGATCATGAGCGCCCCGGCCTCGCCGAAAACGAAACCGTCGCGGTCCTTGTCGAACGGCCGCGACGCGCCCTTGGGGTCGTGGTTGCGGGTGCTCATGGCGCGCATCATGGAGAAGCCGGCGATGGGCAGCGCCTGGATGGAACCCTCCACGCCACCGGTGACCACCATGTCGGCATCGCCCATGACAACCATGCGCCAGGCGTTCGCGATCGCCTCCGAACCGGACGAACAAGCCGAAACAGGCGTGGACACACCGGCCCTCGCCTGTAACTCGACGCCGACGCAAGCCGCCGCGCCGTTGGGCATGACACCCTGCACAGTGTGCGGGACCACCTTGCGGTAGCCGCCGTTGACCAGCTTGTCGCGCGCGGACATCAGCGTCTCCGCGCCGCCCAGCCCGGTCCCGATCGACACGGCGAGGCGATCCTTGTCCACCTCGGGATTTCCGGCATTGGCCCAGATCTCGCGACCCAGCACCACCGCCATCTGCTCGACGTAGGACCAGCGGCGCGATTCCGCCCGGGTGAGCTGATCGGTGGGCGAGACCTTGAGGTGGCCGCCGATGCGGACCGGCAGGCCGAAGTCGTCCAGGAAGCTGTCCTCGAGAACGTCGATCCCGCTCTCTCCGTTGAGTAGTCCCTTCCACGTCGAGTCGACGTCACCCGCGATCGAGGTGGTCGCCGCGAGCGCGGTGACGACGACGCTGGGGTATTTCCTGCGGTTGGGCGTCTGCATGTTCACTCTCCGTAGCAATGCTTCGGCGAACCTTGATCGATCCGCGTGGGCTGTCAAGGACTGGTTTGGAACTAGCGAGCGGGGCCCGGCCAGGAACATATCGGCGGGGTGTGAAGCCAATCATCGGCGAACTGGGCTAGATTATCCGAGGCGACGCCGACCAGTCTCATTGGACGACACGCGGGTACCGGTTTCCAACCCCGATCCCCTTCGCCGTGGCGGTGCTCGCCGGATCTCCAGCATTCTGTTCTCCACCATCATTCTCGCAGGCCGAGCCATTTCGAGGGAGGGCACACGATCGTGGCCAGGAGTCTCACGCAGTTGGAGCTGCTCATCGAGCTGGAGCCGATTGCCGAGCAGAATGTGCACCGTCATCTATCGATGGCCAAGGACTGGCATCCGCATGACTATGTGCCTTGGGATCTGGGTCGCAACTTCGCAGCTATGGACGGAGTGGACTGGGATCCGGAGCAATCGAAGCTCAGCGAGGTCGCCAAGGCGGCCATGGTCACCAATCTGCTGACCGAGGACAATCTGCCCAGCTACCACCGGGAGATCGCCGAGAACTTCTCCCAGGACGGCGCCTGGGGCACCTGGGTCGGACGGTGGACGGCCGAGGAGAACCGGCACGGCATCGTGATTCGCGATTATCTGGTGGTGACCCGTGGCGTGGATCCGGTGGCGCTGGAACAGGCGCGCATGATTCACATGACCAACGGCTACAACGCCGCGCAGTTGATCAAGAAGCACAGCGATCGACAGGTGACCGCCGATGCCGGATTCATGCATTCCGTCGCTTATGTGACATTCCAGGAATTGGCGACCCGAGTTTCACATCGCAATACCGGCAAAGTGTGCAATGACCCCATAGCGGACCGCATGCTGCAACGCATCGCCGCCGACGAGAACCTGCACATGATCTTCTATCGCAATATGTGCGGCGCGGCCCTGGACCTCTCACCCGACCAGGCCATGGACGCCATTACCAATATCGTCATGGGATTCCAGATGCCCGGCATGGGCATGCCCAACTTCCGCCGCAACGGCGTGCTCATGGCCAAGCACGGCATCTACGACCTCCGCCAGCACCTGGAGGAGGTCCTGCTCCCCAACCTCAAGAAGTGGAACATCTTCGACCGCACCGACTTCGGCGCGTTCGGCGACCAGCGCCGCAACGAACTCGGCCAGTTCCTCGACAAGCTCCGCACCGACGTGGTCCGCTTCGAGGAACAACGCGACAAGGCCCTCGCCCGCGAGGCCCGCCGCGCCGAACAGCCCCCGGTCCTCGTCGGCTGAACTTGGACGAAACTATCGAGTGGCACACCAAACCGGTGTGCCACTCGACGTTTCAGGGGATACGGCGGGCGAGAACAGCGCCGGTCAGGTACACCAGGGCCGCGGCGATCAGCGGGAGCGCGAGGCCGGCGGGCGTCAGCGTCAACAGGGACGCCAGCACCGCCACACCCAGGGCCGAACCGAATTGGCGGGCGGCGTTGAAGGCGGCCGCGGCCAGACCGGTGTTCGCGGGGCCTGCGGCCGAAACGGTGAGACTGGTGGCGGCGGGCATGGTGTAGGCCATGCCGAATCCGGTGAGCAGCAAGGCGATCGCGAGCAGCGGGTACGGAGTGTGCGGACCCGCGCAGGCCAGGCCGAGCAGACCCGCGGCCCCGATGGCCATTCCCGTGACGATGACCCGGCGCGGTCCCTGACGGGCGGCCATCCGGCCACCGAGCGCGGAACCCACGATCCCGATCGCCATCTCGGGCAGCAGTGCGAAACCAGCCGCGGTGGGCGAATAGTGCAGCGTCCGCTGGAAGAAGAGGCTGATCACGAAGAGCTGACCGTAGAACCCGAAGTTCTGCGCGAAACCGATCAGCGCGCCACCGACGAACGCCCGGGAACGACGAAGAGCACTGGGCAGCACGCCTTTTCCGGCGCGTGCGGCATGCACGCCGAGCAGCAGACCGGCGACCGCCACGACCACCGCCACGGTGAGCGGCCCCGGCGCCACCGGATGCGTACCGCCGAGAATCGCCGCCGCCGTCACACCCGCCACCGCCAAGGCCGCGGCGGCCTGACCGAATACCGGAATCGGCTGCGCGACACCGGCAACCGGCGGCACAGTGCGATGCAGCAGCACCGCAGCCAGCACACAGACTGGCACGTTCACGGCGAAAATCGCTGGCCAGCCAATGTTTTCGGCAAGCACGCCGCCGAGTACCGGCCCGCTGCTGGCGGCCATCGAACCGATCGCGCCCCAGATGCCCGTGGCACGGGCACGGTCCGCCGGATCCGGATACGTATGCCGGATCAATGCCAGCGAGGCCGGAATCAACAGGGCCGCACCGATTCCCTGCAACACGCGCGCGGCCACCAACACGGCGACGGTAGGCGCCGCCGCGCAGGCCAGCGACGCAACCCCGAAGCACGCCAGCCCCACCTGAAACGACCGCCGGGCCCCGAACCGATCGGCCAGACCCCCACCTGCCATGAGCAGCGCCGCGAGCGTGACGGTATACCCGTCGACCACCCACTCCAGTCCGGCGACCGTGGTGTGCAGCCCGATCGCCATCCGATTCAGCGCGACGGCCACGATGGTGGTATCGAGGATGACGAGGAAGTACCCCGCCGAGATCGCGGTCAGCGCGAGTCCTCCGCTGCCGACACGTGGCGATTCCAATGTCCGGGTCATTACCCCAGCCTGGTTCGAAATCGCTTCGGTCCGAACCGAATCATGCGCTCCGCAGGACCGTGGCGTCCACGCCGAGGGTACGGTCGAGGGCTTGCCAGCCGCGTGGGGTGAAGGTTATCGCTCGCGGGGTTTTTCCCGGCGTGCACCATTTTTCGTCCAGCATGCGCTGCAGCAGCAGTGCGCCCAGTCCACCGGCGAGGTGGTGGCGGCGTTCGGACCAGTCCACGCAGGTTCGAATCGGTGGCCGTCGTCCGAACTGACGGGAATCCGTTGGGGTGATGTGCAATTCGGCCAACAGCGGGTGGGGGTGGGTGGCCGGGGTCCAGCGGCCGCCGGTGACGTCGAGAATGCCGCTCTCGCTCAGGGCGTCGAAGACGGCTACCCCGACCGCACCGGCCAGGTGGTCGTAGCAGGTGCGTGCGAGCCGGAGGTCGCGGTGCACGCGCGCACCCCGCAGCGAGCGAACCGGCTGCACCGGAGAGATCAGTGCCATCGCCTCCAGCACCTGAACCACTTCCGGAAGGGCAATGCTGTAGTAGCGATGGCGGCCCACCTTCTCGGCCATCAGCCACCCCTGCTCGACCAACTTGCCGAGGTGCTCACTCGCCGTAGCCGCGCTCACCCCACCGGCCCGCGCCAACTCCCCCGCAGGCTGCGCTCGCCCATCGGCCAGCACCGTCAACATCCGCGCCCGCGCGGGATCGGCCAGTAGTCGTGCGACAGCGGAGACATCCACATCGCCGTCTCTGATCGCTTCCATGGTTCCAGTCTCCCGCTCGGACGTTTCGGGTCCAGCCGAACTATCCGCGCATCAGAACAGGGTCATGGGGTCCGTGGGTAGCGGGTCCGGGAGGGGTTCGAGTTGCGGGAGGCGTTCGCGGACTTCGGCGTGGAAGCGGCGGGCCAGGGTGCGGGCGGAGGCGTTGTCGGGGGTGTGGATGAAGATGGTCGGGGAACGGCCTTCGCGGAGCCAGGCTTCGGCGGTGTCGACCCAGACGGACCAGCCCGCGACGGTGGTGGCGGTGTCGTCACGGCCGTGGTAGCGGACCATGGGGAATTCGGTGAGGGCGCGGGTGCGGCGGGGGTTGCGGGGTTTCTTGGAACCGGCCTCGTATTCGGCCTGGCTGGACGGCGGGGCGGAGAACAGCACGGTGGTGTCGAAGATGACCCATTCCGCACCGGCGGCCTCCAGGATGGCTTCCAGTTGAGCTGCGGCACGGGGGTTTTCGAAGAAGACGGGGTTACGGACCTCGACGGCGCAGCGGTAGTGGGCCGGGAGGGCCTCCAGGAAATCCGACAGGGCGGCGAGGTTGGTGAAGGAGGCGGGCAGTTGCACCCACAGCGAATGCAGTCGCCGCCCCAGCGGTTCGATGGCGTCGAGGAAATGCGCCATCTCGTCGTCGATGCCGGTGAGGCGGCGGTCGTGGGTGACGGTGCGCGGCAGCTTCATGACGAAGCGGAAGTCGGGATCGGTTTGGCGGGCCCAGGATTGGACGGTGCGCCGCTGGGGCGTCGCGTAGAAGGTGGTGTTGCCCTCTACGGCGTTGCACCAGGAGGAGTAGGTGCGCAGGCGTTCGGCCGGGGGTATCGGCTTCTCCTGCCAGTCCGGGTGTTGCCACATCGCGCAACCGACGAAAAGCCGCATACCTGTCAATTTATGTCAATGGCTTACGGGGCCGCAGCCAACCGTAGGTAAGCTGCACCGCCCGGGTCCAGTTCTCGTACTCTTCGGCACGCAATGTCGGATCCATCCGCGGCACCCACTGCGCGGCGACCCGCCAATTGTGGCGCAGGCCCTCGAGATCCGGCCAATAACCGACCGCCAGGCCCGCCGCGTACGCCGCACCCAGCGAGACCGTCTCGGCCACGATGGGCCGCATCACCGGGATATCGAGGACATCGGCGATGATCTGCATGAGCAGGTTGTCCGAGGTCATTCCACCCGCCACCCGCAGCGCCCCGGCCTGGAGCCCGGAGTCGGCGTTCATGGCCTCGACGACGTCGCGGGTCTGCCATGCCGTCGCCTCGAGCACCGCCCGGGCGATGTGCCCCTTGGTGATATACGAGGTGAGCCCGATCAACAGCCCGCGCGCGTCACTGCGCCAGTGCGGCGCGTACAGCCCGGAGAAGGCGGGCACGAGATAGCAGCCGCCATTGTCTTCGACTGTGCCCGCGAGGGTTTCGATCTCCGGGGCACTCGCGATCAGCCCGATATTGTCGCGCAGCCACTGCACCAGCGACCCCGTCACCGCGATCGGACCCTCCAGCGCGTACACCGGTTCCGGCCCCACCTGATACCCGATGGTGG
Organism: Nocardia sp. NPDC004722; assembly: GCF_053601505.1. Taxonomy (NCBI): domain Bacteria; kingdom Bacillati; phylum Actinomycetota; class Actinomycetes; order Mycobacteriales; family Nocardiaceae; genus Nocardia; species Nocardia sp. NPDC004722. The sequence goes on along the minus strand of NZ_JBSGBY010000109.1, from coordinate 6,545 downwards.
TGAGCAGCCCGTGCTGCGAGCGCACCAGCTCCCGCCCGGTGTTCATGAGCAGGAATCCGCCTGTGCCATAGGTGCATTCGGTCTCCCCCGGCGCGAAACAGGTCTGCCCGAACAAGGCCGCGTGCTGATCGCCCAGCGCCGCCGCGATCCGCACCCCGGGCAGCACCCGCCGCGCCGTCCCGAACTCACCGGTGGACGGCTGGATCTGCGGCAGCATGGCGCGCGGAATATCGAAGAACCGCAACAGTTCCGCGTCCCATTCCAGCGTGGACAGGTTCATCAGCAGCGTGCGCCCGGCATTGGTGACATCGGTGACGTGGATGCCGTGATCGGCTCCCCCGGTGAGATTCCAGATGAGCCAGGTCTCCATGGTCCCGAACAACACCTCGCCGCGCTCGGCCCGCTCCCGCAGCCCCGGTGTGCCGTCCAGCAGCCAGCGCAGCCGGGGCGCGGCGAAATAGGTGGCCAGCGGCAACCCGCACAGTTCCCGGATCCGTTCCGCGCCAGGCGATTCCCGCATCACCTCGACGAGTTCCTCGGTGCGCACATCCTGCCACACGATCGCCCGGCCGATGGGCGTGCCGGTGTTCCGGTCCCACACCACCGTGGTCTCACGCTGATTCGCGATCCCGACCGCCGCCACCTGTCCCAGAGTGATCCCCGAATCCCGCAGCGCCGCGGGCACGATGCGCTCCACATTGCGCCAGATCTCCAGCGCGTCCTGTTCCATCCAGCCCGGCCGCGGGTAGTGCTGCTTGTGCTCGCGCTGCGAGACCCCGGTCAGCCGCGCCCGCTGATCGAAGAGGATGGCCCGGGTCGAGGTGGTGCCCTGATCGATGGCCAGCACGTACTTCTGCGTCATTGTGATCCTCCGAGATCGCGCGAGACAGCGGCCGCCGCTTCGCGGACCTGGGCGATCGGCGCGGACCGGAAGTGGAGTTGCCCGTCGCAGAGCCGATCCACCGGACCGCTGATGCCTATCGCACCGACCACCAAACCACCTCGCGAGCGGATCGGCGCGGCGACTCCCGCTTCGCCGGAACGGAATTCGCCGATATCCCCCGCCCAGCCGGTGCGCCGCACCTCGGAAACGGCGCGGCGCAGGGCGGCCGGATCGGTGATGGTGCGATGGGTCAGCGCGGGCAGCCCGGCGTCGCCGAGGGCGTCGGACAGTTCCCCGTCGTAGGCCAACAGCACCTTGCCCAGTGCCGTGGCGTGCGGCGGCAGTTCCTCGCCGACTGCCAGTTCCTGTTCGGTGTTGTCGGGCCGGAACACGTGGTGGATCACCACGACTCCGCCGTCCACGGGTGCGGCGATGCGCACCGATTCCCCGCTGCGCGCGGCCAGCGCGTCGGCCCGGTTGATGGCCCGCGACCGCAGCTCGTTGGCGTCCAGCCGCCCGGCCCCGAGATCCGACAGCGCGGGACTCAATTGGTACTTGCCGCTCACCGGATCCTGATCCACGAACCCCACGCCCTGCAACGTCCGCAGGATCCCGTGCGCGGTCGGCTTGGCCAGGCCCAGCGCCGCGGCGATCTCCCCCACTCCCATGCGCCCGGACCCGCGGGCGAGTAGCCGCAGAATGGCCGCGGCGCGCTCGATCGACTGAATCGGTCCCGGCATGTCCGTAACCTATCAGCAAACCGTTCGGCATTGTCGAACGCGTCGCCTGTCTTAGCGCCCTTTCACTTCGTAGCGTGGACGTCGGGCTCGCTGAACCCGAGCTCACCAGCGCAGACGGACTCAACGACGAGTTTGGTGGAAAGGACCGCGATGACGCAGTACGTCGGAGCCATCGACCAAGGCACGACCTCCACGCGATTCATGGTGTTCGACCACGGCGGCAATGTGGTTGCCCGCCATCAGCTCGAGCACGAGCAGATTCTTCCCCAGGCCGGTTGGGTCGAGCACAATCCGGCGGAGATCTGGGAGCGCACCCGGACCGTCATCAAGAGCGCCCTCGCCGGCGCCCGCCTCACCGCCGCCGATCTGGCCGCGGTCGGCGTCACCAACCAGCGCGAGACCACCATCGTGTGGGACCGCCGCACCGGGGTCCCGTACTACAACGCCATCGTCTGGCAGGACACCCGCACCGATCGCATCGTCGCCGAGATCGAGAAGTCCGGTAAGGGCGCTCTGATTCGCGACCGCGCCGGCCTGCCGCCCGCGCCGTACTTCTCCGGCGGCAAGCTCAAGTGGATCCTCGACAATGTCCCGGGCGTGCGGGAGGACGCGGAGAACGGCGATGCCCTCTTCGGCACCCCCGACACCTGGTTGATCTGGAACCTCACCGGCGGCGTCCACGGTGGCGTGCACGTCACCGACCCCACCAATGCCTCGCGCACCATGCTCATGGATCTCGAAACCCTGGACTGGGACGACGAATTGCTCGCCCTGTTCGGTGTGCCGCGGGCCATGCTGCCGCGCATCGCGCCGTCCTCGAATCCGGAAGGCTTCGGCACCAGCTACCCCGACGGCCCGCTCAAGGGCGCGGTCAAGATCACCGGCGTGCTGGGCGACCAGCAGGCAGCCACCGTCGGCCAGGTCTGCTTCCGGCCGGGCGAGGCCAAGAACACCTACGGCACCGGCAACTTCCTGATGCTCAATACCGGAACCGAGATCGTGCACTCGAAGCACGGCCTGCTGACCACCGTCGCCTACCAGTTCGGCGACGACAAGCCGGTGTACGCGCTGGAGGGCTCGATCGCGGTCACCGGATCGGCGGTGCAGTGGCTGCGCGACCAGCTCGGCATCATCTCGGGCGCGGAACGCGTTGAGGCCCTTGCCCTTCAGGTGCCCGACAATGGCGGCGTCTACTTCGTGCCCGCCTTCTCCGGCTTGTTCGCCCCGTACTGGCGTGCGGACGCTCGCGGCGCGATCGTCGGACTGTCGCGCTTCAGCAACAACGCCCACATCGCCAGGGCCACACTGGAATCCATCTGCTATCAGACCCGTGACGTGGTCGAGGCCATGCAGCAGGACTCCGGGGTCAAGCTCGACACCCTGCGCGTCGACGGCGGTGTCACCGCCAACGAACTGGCCATGCAGATCCAGGCCGACTTCCTGGGCGTGCCGGTCTCGCGGCCGGTGGTCGCGGAGACCACCGCGCTCGGCGCGGCCTACGCCGCCGGTCTCGCGGTCGGATTCTGGTCCAGCACAGACGAACTCGTCGCCAACTGGCACGAGGACAAGAACTGGCAGCCCACCATGACCGAGCAGGCGCGGCAGAAGGGCTACGCGCGCTGGCTCAAGGCCGTCTCGCGCACCCTCGACTGGGTCGATCTCGACGATGACGACGACCAGCACCGCTAGCCCTACACAGACTTCGATTCACCGATAACAAGGAGTAATTTCGTGTCCGCACAACTGGATCCCGCCTACCGCGCCCGGGCGATTGATTCGCTCGGCGACACCGAAATCGACGTGCTCGTGATCGGTGGTGGAGTGACCGGAGCGGGCGCGGCCCTGGATGCCGCCTCGCGTGGTCTGTCCGTCACCCTGGTCGAGGCGCGCGATTTCGCCGCCGGTACCTCGAGCCGTTCCTCCAAGCTCATCCACGGTGGCCTGCGCTACCTCGAGCAGTACGACTTCGCCTTGGTCCGTGAGGCTTTGAAGGAGCGCGGGCTGCTGCTCAACAAGCTGGCCCCGCATCTGGTGCACCCGGTCTCGTTCCTGTTCCCGCTGCAGAAGCACTACGAGCGCTTCTACATCGGCGCGGGCATCGCCCTCTACGACACCATGGGCGGCGCGCGCTCGGTCCCCATGCACCGGCACCTGAGCCGTTCCAAGGCACTGGATCTGGCCCCGGCGCTCAAGGAAGACGCCATGACCGGCGCCATCCGCTACTACGACGCGCAGGTCGACGACGCGCGCCACACCATGATGATCGCCCGCACCGCCGCCCAGCACGGCGCGACCGTGCTGACCCGCACCAAGGTCACCGGGCTGCTGCGCGACGGCGAGAAGGTCGTGGGCGCGAAGGTGATGGATCTGGAATCCGGTCTGGAGCACAGCATCCGGGCCAAGACCGTGATCTCGGCGACCGGCGTGTGGACCGACGACATGATCAAGATGACCGGCGTCGACTTCCCGTTCCACGTGCGCATGTCCAAGGGCGTGCACATCATGGTGCCGCGCGAGAAGCTCGACATGGGCAGCGGTATCGCCATGAAGACCGAGAAGTCCGTGCTGTTCGTGATCCCGTGGGCCGAGCACTGGATCATCGGCACCACCGACACCGACTGGTCGCTGGACAAGAACCATCCGACCGCCACCGCCGGGGATGTCCAGTACATCCTGGATCACGTGAATTCGCTGCTGCGCGAACCGCTTACGCGGGCCGACATCGTCGGCACCTACGCGGGCCTGCGGCCGCTGATGACCGGCGCGAACAAGGAGACCTCCAAGCTCTCGCGTGAGCACGCGGTCGCCGAGCCCGCCCCGGGCCTGTTCGTCATCGCGGGCGGCAAGTACACCACCTACCGGGTGATGGCCGCCGATGTGGTCGACGCCGCCGCCGAGCGCCTCGGCAGCGATGTCGCGCCGTCGGTGACCGCGAACCTGCCCATCCTGGGCGCGGTCGGCTACCAGGACATGCTGGACGACGTCGCCGCGGTGGCCGCGCGGGCCGAACTGCCGGTCGAGACCGTGGAGCATCTGCTGGGCCGCTACGGCTCGCTGGCGGAGGAGATCTTCGCCCTCATCGCCGCGGTTCCCGCACTGCGCGAACCGATTCCGGGCGCGGAGGACTACATCGGGGCCGAGGCCGTCTACGCCGCCACCCACGAGGGCGCGCTGCACCTGGACGATCTGCTGACCCGCCGCACCCGCATCTCCATCGAGGTCCCCGACCGCGGCCTGAAGGCGGCCCCGGAGATCGCGCGCCTCATCGCCCCGCACCTGGGCTGGACCGATGAGCGCACCAATACCGAGATCAACCGGTACTTCGACCGCGTCCACGCCGAGCTGGCCGCCAACGAGGAGAACGACGACGAGGCGGCCAATACCGCCCGCCTGATCGCCACCGCCTGAATTTCATAGGAAGGCGTTTCGACGTCGCGCGGACCCGATTCCGCGCGGCGTCGTAGCCGTATCCCGATTCCCGAAAGACGCCGTGCCGGAACCATTTTCGGCACGGCGTCGGCGTTTTCGGAATCACGAAATTATCCGCCTGTTGGACTTGTGTCCGACGTCCCTTTGCCTCTAGCGTGTTTCTAGATATTTGCTGAACGGTGGATAAGAGAATCCGGTTCAGAGTGGCATCGGACGCCGATCGGAAGGCGAATCAATGGGCTTCAGCTCTATTTTTGTCAGTGAGGCATTGGGCACCGGGGTACTGATACTCCTGGGTGCGGGCGTGGTTGCCAATGTGGTGCTGGCCAAATCGAAGGGCTTCGACGGCGGCTGGCTGCTCATCACCTTCGGTTGGGGCCTCGGCGTTTTCGGCGGTGTGTATGTCGCCTACAAAACCGGCGGTCACCTGAATCCGGCGGTCACCATCGGCAATCTGTTCTCCGGCGCGAAGGAATACGCGCCCGGTATCGAGGTGAATTTCACCAATACCGTTGCCTACCTGTCGGGTCAGCTCCTCGGCGCGTTCCTCGGCGCGTGCGCCGCGTACGTGGTCTACAAGAAGCATTTCGACGAGGAGCCCGACGAGGGCAAGAAGCTGGGCGTGTTCTCCACCGGCCCGGCCATCCGCTCGTACACGTGGAACTTCCTCACCGAGGTGATCGCCACCTTCGTGCTGGTCTTCGTGATCCTCGCCTTCGGCAAGACCCCCAGCGGCCTGGGCCCGCTGGCGGCGGCCCTGCTGGTGGTCGGCATCGGCGCGTCACTGGGCGGCCCGACCGGCTACGCCATCAACCCGGCTCGCGACCTGGGTCCCCGCGTCGCCTACGCGCTGCTGCCCACCCGTCGTGCGGCGAGCGTTGCGCCGGAACGCATTCCGGCCGGTGTCGCCGCCGGCGGCGCGGCCCAGCGCGTCATCGAGGAGAACCCGGGCGACCCGGTGTCCTCCACCGAGAAGAACGCCGACTGGTCCTACGCGTGGGTCCCGGTCCTCGGCCCGCTCGTCGGCGGCGCACTCGCGGGCCTCGTGGCCCAGTGGTACATGTAGTCCCAGACTCCCCCAAGGCCCATCGACCTCGGCGAACGCCGAATGTCGGTGGGCCTTGTTAGTTTTCGCGTCACAACGAGTTCGACGCGGGGAGCAAGACATGAGCGGCGGGGAAACCACCTACCTGGAGCTGTCCGAGGACAGCGGTTCGGCACACAAGTTCTACGAGATCGTCGTGGCGGGGACATCCGTGACGGTCCGGTACGGGCGCATCGGGGACGCCGGGCAGAAGTCATCGAGTACGTATGCGACGGAAGAGAAAGCGCGTGCGGCGGCAGCCAAGAAGGTCGGCGAGAAGACCCGTAAGGGCTACGCGCCCGCGGTGATGGGGGCACGGGGGAAGCGGCCGGTGACCCGGCGGGCTGGATGAATCCCATCTCCAGGAAGCTCGATCCGTGGCCAGCGGGCTGATAGTCGGGCACCGACC
>NZ_JBSGBY010000108.1:0-17466 GCF_053601505.1 Nocardia sp. NPDC004722 | reverse complement strand
CGTCCTCACTCGCGCGGACTCGATGTAGGCGGCCGGGGTGGTGTTCAGGTCGGTCTTGAAGATGCGGGTCAGCTGACGTTCGCTGACGTGGGCCTGCTCGGCGAGGTCGGCCACGGTGAGCTGCCGCGCGATATTGCGGGTGATGTAGTGCCGCAGATCGTCGATGCGCCGCGTGGTCGAGATCGGTTCCAGCGACACGCTGAATTGACTCTGTCCGCTGGGCCTTTTCAGGAACATGACGAGCTGCCGGGCCACCCGCAGCGCGAGCGCGTCGCCGAAATCATCGGCCACCAGCGCGAGCGCCAGGTCCAGGCAGGCGGTGAGTCCCGCACCGGTCCAGACGTTTTCGTCCCGGATGAAGATGGGATCGGCGTCGACCTCGATGGCCGGATGGTCGGCCGCCAGCTGCTGTGCGGTGGACCAGTGCGTGGTGGCGCGTCTACCGTCCAACAGGCCCGCGTCGGCGAGGATGTGCGCGCCCACGCACACCGACGCGATCCGGCGGGTGTGCGCGGCCAGTCTGCGCACCCACTCGACCACGGCCGGATCGCTGAGCGCCCGCACCCGCCCGTCGGCGTCCGTCTCGACCGCGCCCGGCACCACGAGCGTGTCGATGGGACGCTCGGCGATCTCGGCGAAGGTGACGTCGGGCAGCACCCGCACTCCCGCCGACGTGGTCACCGGATCGAGGGTCTCGGCGGCGAGCGCCACGTGATATCCGGTCTCCCCGTTCATCTCCCGTTGCAGCAGGGCGAACACTTCCGGCGGCCCGGTGACGTCGAGCAGGTCGACGCGATCGAACAGCACGATGACGACGAATCGTTCGAGGGTGGCCACGGTCCTCCGTCAGGTCGAGTGGCGATGTCCGGATCTGCAGGTTACATGACATTTCCGACACGCCCGTCGGGCCATAGCGTGGGAAACGTCCACCGCACCGAGCGGTCGCGACCCACGCACTTCGGAGGAAAACCCATGTCATCGCAGACCCTGCGGGAACTCAGCGGCCTCGACCAGACCCCGGCCGCCCTGGCCGAGTCGACCCTGATCCTGGTCGACTACCAGAACACCTACACCCGGGGCGTCATGGAACTGACCGGCTGGCAGCCCGCCCTCGACGCGGCCGCCGACCTGCTCGCCCGCGCCCGCCGGGCAGGCGCGAAGATCATCCACGTCGTCAACGACGGCGGCGCGGACACCCCGTACGACATCACCGCCGAGATCGGGCAGATCCACCCGAGCGTGGCTCCGCTCGACGGCGAAACCGTTGTGGTCAAGACGGTTCCGAACGGATTCGTGAACACCGATCTCGCCGAGCAGGTCGACGCGGCGGGCAATACCCACCTCGTCATCGCCGGATTCATGACCCACATGTGCGTCACCTTCACCACCGAGGGCGCGTTCCTGCGCGGCAACCACGCCACGGTGGTCGCCGACGCCTGCGCCACCCGCCCCCTGAAGTCGGCGGCGGGCGAGGTCACCGCCGCGCAGCTGCACGACAGCGCCCTCGCCACCATCGCCGACCTCTACGGCGTGGTCGTCGGAACGGCGTCCGAATTGGCGTAATCGCCGTCCCAGAACGTGATTCGCGGCCACTGATGGTCGTTCACCGTGGGCTCTTCCTCCTCGCGATGGCCGCGCCAGCCCAGCACCTGATAGCGCAGATTCGGATCGTCGGAATTCACCGTCAGCGTTTCGGGGCTGCCGTCCTGCTCGGATTCCATGACGTAGACCTGGACCTGGTGGCCGTTGGCGAGTTGGAAGTGGAAGGTGCCCTCGATGCCGTTCGAGCTCCAGAACCCGTCGAGGGCTTCCGCCGTACCCGTGCCGTTCGCGGGAATGCTCCCGCTCGCGGAATTCACGTACCCGTGCGGGAAGTCGTGGGTCACGGTGGCCGCGCTGTCGGTCTTGTTGACGAAGGTGAAGTCGATTTCGGTGTAGTGGCCGTACGGATTGCCGACCGCGCCGGACTTCGGCTGATCGGTCGCCGCGGCGGCGGTGCCGGTCACGGGCGCGACCGCCGCACCGGCGAGCACGGCGAGCGCGGCGATCCGGATATGGTTGCGGCTCATCGGTTTTCCTCCTGGGTATCGGTGTCATCGCTGCCGCGCGCCGGGCCGACGCTCAGCACGCGGTGGGTGGTGGGGTCGACGGTGGCCGGATTCCAGGTCACCGGCTGGTCGTAGCCGGGCGCCTTGACGAAGAACTTCACCGGCGACATCTGCCACGAGCCGTTCACCTTCGTGAAGACGTAACCGAGGTATTCGCCTCCAGCCTTACGGATTTCGATATCGCCGTACTTGCCGTCGGGCACCGAGTACTTGGCCGACAGCGTCGAAGCCTGTTGGTAGGCCACAGAATCGGTGGAAACCTGGTTGTAGGCGAAATTGAAGGACGGGCTGATCCCCGGCACCTTGACGCCGACCGACCCGCCGAAGGTCCAGCCGGTCTGCTCGGTGTGCGTCTTGGTCACACTGGAGCTCACCGAATAGGTGAGATCCATCGGCCCCATGACCTGCGGGGTGCTGTAGCTGATCGGGGCCTTCTCGAGCAGCTTGCCGATGAAGAAGCTGTCCTGCCCGCCGCGCTCGTATTCGCCGCCCGGTTCCCGCGGCACCCACGGGACGGCATCGCTCCACTTCTTGTCGGACGAATAGCTGTACGGTGCCTGCTGATCCAGCATGGTCTCGAGTTCGCTGTCGGGCAGCACGGCGCGCACATCGTGCGAGCGGACCGAATCCCAGTCGATATCCGCGGGAATCTGCTTGTCGACCACGGAGTCCGGAACCCGGTACGGCAGGGGCGGGGTCGAGGTATCCGCGATGTCCGGGGGTGCGGAGGTCGCCGCGTTCGCGGGGGCCAGTCCGGCGACGGTGGCCGCCATTCCCACGCTCAACAGCAGGCCGACGGCACGAGAGCGGACATTCACAGCGCTACCTCCAGAATGCAAACAACTATTTGGGTTCGCCCGAAGGTAACTGGTTCGGCCATGCGAACGCAAACGTTCTGTTGGTTTTCTTAGAATGGGTGGATGGGATGGGACACCGAAGGCCGCCGCAAGCTGCTCCTCGACGCCGCGACACTGCATTTCGCCGCGCACGGGATGGCCGGGGCGCGCATCGCGGCCATCGCCGACGACGCGGGCGTCAACCGCGAGCGGATCTACCAGTACTTCGGCGACAAGCAGGCGCTGCGCACCGAGGTCCAGAAGCGGGCCATGACGGAATCCCTGGCCCGCGCCGAGATCACCGGTACCGGTCCGGCGGCCCTGGCCGGATTCGCCGGGCAGCTGTTCGACATCTACGCCGAGCGCCCGGAACTGGCCCGACTGCTCGCGTGGGAGACCCTCGAGAACACCGACCCCTTCGCGGGGGCGGTCCGAATCCCGCTGTGGGACAGCAGGGTCGAGTCCTTGCGTGCCGCCCTCCCGCACCTCGATGATCTGCACGCCCGCCACCTGCTGCTGACCGTGTTCACCCTCGTCACCAGCTGGTGGTCGCTCTACCACATGCAGGCGGTCATTCTGCCCGGGAACAATGACGACCCGGCCCGCCGGGCCATGCTGCTCGAGCAGGTCGAGGCGCTGGCCGCCGCACCGCGTCCGGAGTGAGCGGGTTTCGAAATGCGTTCGCCGTCAGGACAATCGAGGCATGGCCCGGCTGGCGTGCAGGAAGCGGGCGGGCTTGCCATCGTCTCCGATCAACGCGTAGACGGAGTGGCGGCCGCGCGCGGGTGCCGCGGTGATCAGCAGGTCCGGACGCAGCTGGACCAGTTCGACCCGGGTTGGGGGCGTGACCAATGCGGCATCCGCTGTGCGCGGGCTGGTATTCAGCCACGCGCGCCCGTCGGCGTCCACCTCGATGACCTGCTCGACCAGCGCCGACCGGTAGGTCCCGCCGACGCGCGCGGCATCCACCGGTTCGGGTCGCGCGGGCGGCAGGAACGGTTCGGGCAACCGGATGCCCGCGTGGTCGGCCAGCAGCTCGCCCACCAGATCCCGGAACAGCGCGGTCGCATTGCCACCGTTGACCAGCAGGGCGATAGCGACACCCGCGCCCGGCGCGATCCGCAGGTAGGCGCTCTGCCCGAAGGTGCTGCCGTCGTGCCCGAACAACCCGGTGCCCGCCGCGTCGAAAAGCTGCCAGCCCAAACCCCAATGGCTGCCGTAGCCGATATCCGGCAGCTCGACGTGCGGCTCTGTCATGGTCCGCACCGCGGACTCCGGTAGCAGCCGCGTTCCGTCCGACGTGACCCCTCCGGCGAGCTGCATCCCGGCGTACCGCACCAGGTCCGCCGCCGACATCGCCAGCCGCGCCCCGGCCGGGCCGTTGGAGGCCGCGAGCGCCCACACGGGCGTGGGCCGGGCGACCCCGTCGGGCCCGGCGTCGAGATGGCCCACCGCGGCCCGGAACAGGATCGCCTGGGCGGCATCGGTGGCGACCCGGGTCAGCCCGAGCGGGGTCACCAGCCGCTCCCGCAGCACCGCGTCGAAGGGCTTGCCGCGCAACACCTCCAACACGCGCCCGAGCAGTACATAGCCACTGTTGCAGTAGGAGAACAGCTCTCCCGGCCGATGGACCTGCTCGGCTTCCGAGATGGCCGCCACGAACTTCTCCACGGCGTCATCGCCGCGCCCGGTGTCGAGGAACAGATCCCCCTCGATCCCCGACGTGTGCCCGAGCAGCTGCCGCACGGTGACGGCGGCCGCCGCCGCCTCATCCCGCACCCGGAATTCCGGAAGATACTGCCGCAGCGGCGCATCCAGCTCGACGAGCCCCTCGTCGACGAGCTGCATGATCAGCGTCGCCGTCCACGTCTTGGTGACCGACCCGATCTGGAACACCGAATCCGTGGTCGCCGCAACCCCGGTCGCGGTATTGAGCACCCCGGCCGCCGCGTCGATGATCTCGCCGTCGGCCAGGATGGCCACCTGCGCGCCCGGCACCTCGTGCTTGTCGATCAGTTCGGCGAGTCGTCGGGTGAGATCACTGTCGGGCGTGGTTCGCTCGTCCCATTTCATGGATGCACCCTAGGTGCGGAGCACCGCCCTGCACAGGCTGCGATTTCGGCGTCGTTTCACCTGCACGAACCCATCGATCCGGAGGTTCCCATGCTGAAGAACAAGAAGATCTGGGCGATTGCTTCACTGTTGCCCGTCGTGGTGCTGATGACCGGATGTTCCAAGCACGATTCGAAGTCCGAGGCCACCCCGACGACCACCACGACCAGCGCGCCGATCGACGGCAGCGACGATCCGGGCGAGCAGACCGGCGGCGTGCGGATCCCGCTGGGCGAAACCCGCGAGATCAACGTCCCGGCCGATGCCGTCCTCGACATCAAGGGCAACCCCGAGTGGGACCGCAGCGCCCTGAAATGCACGGTGACCGACGCCTCGGGCAAACAGCTCGACCTGCTGCCGCCGCCCGCGGACGCCCAGCCCGAGCAGGCCGCGCACGGCGGCACCTGGGTGCCGTTCTCCACCATCGGGGCGCCGGCGGGCGACAAACTCACCGTCGGCTGCACCGATGTGGACGGCAAGATCGGCGACCACACCGCCTTCGTCCGCGTGGTGCCGCGCGGCATCATGCCGATGCCCGGCTGATCCTCACGGAATCAGGGCGGGCGCCCGCCGGCGCGCGCTGACGCGGGGCACACCGCCGGGTACGGTGTGCCCCAGTCGGTTGCGGGAGGCGTAGGACATGGTTCGGGCGGGCGTGGTGCCGGGGCGGCGGGTGGCCCTGTATGCGGTCGCGGGCGTGGCCGTGGTGGGGATCGTCTGTGCCGCGACGGTCGGGATGTTCGGGGTGAATCGGATTTTCACCGGTCTGTTCTTCGGGGCGGCGGGGGCGATCGCGTTGCTGTTCGCGCTGTTCGGCCGGGACGGGGTGGTGCTGACCGACGAGACCATCGTGCGGCGGACGCCGTGGGGGTCGTCGACGCTCGAGTGGGATCGCGTAGTGGCCGGTCGGTTCGCGCTGGGGGAGAACGGGCGCTGGACCCTCGCGCTGGATCTCAACGGCGGGGTGGAGCCGCATCAGGAATTGGTGTTGCTGTCGATTCCGCCGGTGACCCGGACGGTCTCCAACGCCTACGATATGCGCAAGCGCGAGCAGGTCAATGAGATTCGAACCATGTTGCGCCACAAGCGGATTCCGGTGACCATCCTGCCGGATATCGCGCAGGCGCTGCAATCGCACTGGAAGATCGCTCCCCCGGCCCGCTGAACCTGAATCCCTAGGGGATCACCCCGAGACGGCGACGACCACAGGACGATGCGCCGACCTCGCCGAGGCTCCAAAATCCTTGGAGTGGCTGGAGATCGCAGCGTCCTCTCGGGAACCTCACAGCCACGACGGATGGGACGCACAGCAGCGGGTGTGAGGGTGATGATCGTGGCGTTGAGCGTTGTGGCGGAGGACTACCGCCGGTACGGATGGACGATCGAGTCGACGAGCGACGGCGTCGAATTGATCACCGACGAGCGGATCGCGGCCATCGAACTCACCGGGTCCGTCGCAGCCGGGGTACGCCGATACCTCCGAGCCAACAATCTGTCCGGCCCGGTCATCGAGACCATGGGATCGAACCGGCGGGAAATCCATCTGGTCACCGGCGTGGCCAAGGCCGCGCGGGCCATCGAGGCGCTGCGGGCCGCGGGCGCGATCGTCCATACCGACGGCGCGCGGGTCGCGTTGCCGCACAACAGCAACAGGATCGCCTGGAGTATCGCGCCGAACGAGGCGCGCTGGCTGCCGCCGGTGGTGGCCGTCGGCGCGGCCGTGCGCGCGGTCGCCGCGCGCGATCGGGCACAGCCGCGCACCGTCGCCTGCTGAGGGCGACCACGCCCCGGCTGGCTAGGGTGGGGCGGTGATTCGCACCGCGGCCTTGGCACACATCCGGGATCGGCGCATGTTGCAGACCCGGTCCACCGGTAAGACCGTCTTCTACATGGCGGGCGGCAAGATCGATCCGGGCGAGACCCCGGAGATGGCCCTGCACCGCGAGATTCGCGAGGAGCTCGGCGTGGGCGCCACGGCCGTCAGCGAACTGGGCGTCTTCGAGGCGGAGGCGTACGGCCACGCCCCCGGCACCGCCCTGCACATGACCTGCTTCCTCGGCGAGCTGACCGCCGAGCCCCAGCCCTCCGGCGAGATCGCCGAACTGCGCTGGTTCACCCTGCGCGAGTACGCCGCCATGTCCGAGGTCGCGCCCGGATCCCTGCTGGTCTTCCAGCGTTTGCACAAACTTGGCCTGATCGACTGAGCCTTGCTCCTGTAACCACCCCGGCTATCCCTGAATGGCATCGATGCCAACCGGATCCGCGCCCGTGGGGCGCGCCGGTCCGGATTCCGGATCGCACCGAATCAAAGGTGATTGCAGTGATCAAACCGCTTACTCTGCTCGCCGCGGCCGTGCTGGCCACGGGTGGATTGGGCTTCTCCACGGTGTCCGACTCCCGAGTGTCCGACACCCGTTTCGACGCCGCCTGCCTCTGGGCGGGTGAGGGGCACGCGCAAGGCTCACAGATAGCCGCGGGCGGATCGGCGTACACCTGCGGCATGGACGCGGGCGGGCCGCACTGGTTCCGCGGCGGCGCGGCCGGGGCGAGCACGGTGCCCAATCCGGGTGCGGACCGGAATGTGGGCGGCTTCAGCGCGGGCGCGCGCCAGCCGGGCACCGACTTCGACGACTACTGCGTGGGCGATCAGCTGATCCCCGGCGTCGGGGACGTCTTCGAGGCGGTGCCGACCAGCGGCGGGCTGCTGTGGAAGTCGGCCGGATCGGTCTCGCAGTGGACCTTCGATCCCGGTGTGGTGCAACCGAAGTCGTCGACCCGCTCGGTCGGCCTCTGCCAGGACGGTCAGCTGCTCTGAGGCGCTTCTTCGGTGGTCCCGGTGTATGGCCGGTTCGGGATGCGGGTGGCGGCGGCCAGGCCCAACAGCAGGAACAGCGCCCCGGCCAGCAATGTGGTGCGGGTGGCGTCGGTGAACGCACGGGTCAGCGCGTCCAGAATGGCTGCGGCGCCGTGGTGTTCGCGCACCCCGGTGATCGCGCCACCCGCCGATTCCCGGGTCGCGGTGGCCAGGGTGTCGGCGTCCGAGGGTTTCAGCCCCGGCACCTGTCCGAGCCGCCGGGGCAGATCGTGCGCCAGCGCGGCGGACAGCAGCGCACCCACGACGGCGGTGCCGAAGGCCGAACCGATCTGGCGCACAGTCGATTGCGTGGCCGAGCCCTGGCCCGAGCTCTCCGTCGGCACATCGGCCAGCACCGTCCCGGTGAGCTGCGCCGAGGCCATGCCGAGCCCGATGCCGTAACCGATCAACAGCACCGCCAGCCACCAGCCCGACAGGTGCGGGGTGACGAACAGCGCGGTCAGCGCCACCGCGACGGCCTCGAAGGCGAGACCGAGCTGTACCACCCGCACCGGCCCGTACTTGCGCACCAGTCCTTCCGCGATACCGGCCGCCAGGAACGCGCCGACGGCCATGGCTGCCAGCACGTATCCCGCGCCCAGCGTGGAGAATCCGAGCACGTTCACCATGAACAGCGGCAGCACGAACAGCAGCCCGAACTCACCCAGCGCCACCATGAACGCGGTGATATTGCCCCACCGGAAGCTCGGGATGGTGAACAGCGCGGGGTCGAGCAGCGCCGAGCGCCCGATCAGCACGCGATGGCGTTCCCAGCGCAGGAACAGCACCAGCGCCAGCACCCCGAGCGCCAGCAGCAGCGGGATCGGTGAGATCGGCGCGGAGGCGGGCCAGTCGAAGCCCGCGAGCGGGAATTCCCGCAGCGGCTTCCACCAGCCGTAGGTCTGGCCCTCGATGAGCCCGAACACCAGCAGCGCGAAACCCGCTGCGCTGAGCAGGAATCCGTCCACGTCCAGGCCGGGCGCGTGCTTGCCCATGCGGGTCTCCGGCACGAACAGCACCAGCCCGATCAGCACCAGCGCGCCCAGCGGCAGGTTGACCAGGAAGATCCACGGCCAGGTGTAATAGGTGGTGAGCCAGCCGCCCAGCAGCGGCCCGATGGCGGCGACGCCGGAGATCACCGAACCCCACACCGCGAAGGCGATGGCCCGGTCCCGGCCCCGGAACAGGGCGTTCACGGTGGCCAGCGTCCCCGGCATGACCCCGGCCGCGCCGACGCCCTGCACGATGCGCCCGAGGATCAGCGGCCAGGCGCTGTGCGCCCGGGCGGCCAGCACGCTGCCGACCAGGAAGATCACCACGCCGGCGGCGAACATCCAGCGCCGCCCGAGCCGGTCGCCGAGGCGTCCGCTGGTGATGAGCAGCGCGGCCAGCACGACGGCGTAGATGCTGTTGATCCATTGCGCCTGAGTGAAATTCAGCTGCAACTCATCGATGATGACGGGCAGCGAGACCGAGACGATGGTGCCGTCGAGCACCACCATGGACAGTCCCAGGGCCAGCACCCCGAGCGTGACCCATTTCTTGCGACCCAGGTCGATGTGCGTTTCCGTCATCCCTTGCTCCCGCCGCCGGATAGCCGTTCGAAGATGAGAATGTCGCGTTGGCCACGAATGTGCGGTATGGCCGTTGAACAGTGTAAGTCGAGGTGCCTGGACAGCTGCACATTTGCAGACCGCTTACCCCGGAACTTCGAATGTCCGAATCGGATACGTTGTTGAGGTGGCGATGATGAAGGGCTCCAACGTTGCGGTTCCGGTTTCCGACGTTCGGATCGAACTGGGATGGCAGTCGGGGCCCGGGGTGCCGGACGCCGACGCCTCCGCGCTGCTGCTGGTGAACGGCCGGGTCCGCTCCGACGCCGACTTCGTCTTCTACAACCAGCCGCAGCACGCGTCGGGCGCGGTCCGCCATCACGGCAAGCAGCAGGGTCCGCAGGTCGTGGATGTGCTCTCGGTGGATCTGGCCCGGGTGGAACCGCAGGTCGACACCATCGTGCTGGCGGCCTCCGCCGACGGCGGCACCTTCGCCCAATTCCGGGGACTGCACGTGCGTTTGGTGGACGCGCACGGCAACGAGCTGGCCCGCTTCGACAGCGACGACGCCACCTCCGAGACCGCCTTCGTCCTCGGCGAACTGTATCGGCGCGACGGGGCATGGAAATTCCGCGCGGTCGGGCAGGGTTATGAGTCCGGATTGGCGGGGCTGGCAACGGATTTCGGCATCTCGGTCGACGAAGCGCCTGCGCCCCAGCCGAACAGCACGCCCGCGCCGCAGCCGGTGAGCGCGCCACCCGCGCCCCGCGTCAATCTGGGCAAGATCTCGCTGACCAAAGAAGCCCCCGCGGTCTCGCTGACCAAGCAGGGCGCGACCGGCGGCATCATGCGCGTGAACCTGAACTGGTCGGTGCCCAGTTCCGGTGGTCTGTTCAGCCGCAAGCGCCCCGGAAACGGCGGCCTGGACCTGGATCTGTGCGCCTTCTGGGAGCTGGCGGACGGATCGAAGGGCTGCGTGAGCGCCCTGGACACCTTCGGGAATCTGCACAAGCCCCCGTTCATCGCCCTGGACCAGGACGACCGGACCGGCGGCAGCGCGACCGGCGAGAACCTGTCCATCAATCTGGATCACACCGCGGAGTTCCGCCGCATCCTGGTCTTCGCGTCGCTCTACGAGGGCGCGCAGGATTTCCGGGGCGTGCACGCCACCGCCACTCTGTACCCGCGCGATGCGCCGCCGATCGAGATGGAAGTCGGCGGCTGCCAGGATGATTCGCGCGAGATGGTGCTGGCGCTGATCGAGAACATCCGGGGCGAGCTGGTGGTCCGCCGCGAGGGCCGGTTCATCCGGCCGCCGGAGGGCAGGCGCTTCTGGGGGAAGCTGGCGGTGGATCAGACCTACGAGTGGGGCCTCAAATGGGGCACCTCGAAGGGCAAGTCCTGAGTCAGACCTCTTCGGGCGGGAACCGCTCCGCCAATTCCAGTGCCGCGACGCGGGTTTCGGACAGCGACCCGGACCAGCACAGCAGTCGCAGGATGGCGTCGGGGATGAGCTGTTCGGCGTACTCGGGGGCCGCGCCCTCGTCGGAGCGCATATCGATGACCGATTCGACGAGCCGGAACGGCAGCAGTTCGGCCCCGGCGACCGCGGCCGCGCCCGCCTCGGCGATGACGGCCGCCGCGAGCGTCTCGTAGTGCCCGCGCAATTCGTCGCGCCGCTCCCGGAATCTGGCGAAACGGTCGCTGCGTAGCTCGGGTAGGAGATACAGCGCGCCGAGGTTCCAGCGGCTCGCGCACAGCTGACTGACGTCGAACCAGGCCAGCGCGTAGAGGCGGACCGCCGCGGGCTCGGGCCGATCGGCCAGCTTGCCCGCCAGTTCCAGTGGCGTGCTGACGGTTTCGCCGAGCAGCGCGTCGAGGATGTCGTCCTTGCTGGCGAAGTGGTGGTACAGCGAGGCCTGCCGGATGCCGACGGCGTCGGCGACCGCGCGGGTGGAGGTGGTGCCGTACCCGTGATTGGTGAACAGCTCGGCGGCGGCGTCGAGGATTTCGGCGCGCGGGGTCTGGCCTGCGCGGCGGCGGGGTTCGAGTCGGGGACGGCCGGGTCCGAGTTGGGTCACGGTCTTCATTCTGTCCTACCCGGGGTGGCGACCTGCGAGGTGAGTTTTCTGTCATTTGACAGAAATACCCGCAATACAGCGTTTACGGCGGGCCATCTGACCGATACAACGGCGTCACCGGCCGAGCGATCGATTCCATAAAACTTTCAATCGATAGATATTCCCCTCCGCGAAAGATCGCCGCCATGGTTGCCCCCGCCGACGCCATCGTCCCCGACCACCCGCCGAGCCTCCCCGACAGCGCTACCAGCGCCGACAGCGCCGATCTCGCCCGCTTCGGCTACCAGCCCGTCCTGCACCGCAAGCTCGGCCGCTACGCCTCGTTCGCGGCCGGGTTCTCCTTCGTCTCCATCCTGACCACGATCTTCCAGTTCTTCGGCTTCGGTTACGCCTTCGGCGGCGCGGCCTTCTTCTGGACCTGGCCGATCGTGTTCGCCGGTCAGTTCCTGGTGGCCCTGAACTTCGCGGAACTGGCCGCGCGCTACCCGATCTCGGGCTGCATCTACCAGTGGTCGCGACGGCTGGCCGGGGAGGTGGTGGGCTGGTTCGCGGGCTGGATGATGATCATCGCCCAGATCGTCACCGCCGCCGCGGCTGCCATCGCGCTGCAGGTGGTGCTGCCGAGCATCTGGTCGGGCTTCCAGCTCATCGGCACCGACAGCGACCTCACCTCGCACGACGGCGCGTCGAACGCGGTGCTGCTGGGCAGCATCCTGCTGATCCTCACCACGGTGATCAATGTGGTGGGCATCGACTGGATGGCGCGCATCAACTCCCTCGGCGTGACCATCGAGATCATCGGCGTGTGCGCGGTGATCGCGGTGTTCTTCACCCACACCGATCGCGGGCCCGGGGTGGTCACCCACACCGATCAGGCCGCGCCCGGCGCGTATTGGGCCGCCTTCCTGGCCTCGGGGCTGATGGCCGCCTACGTGATGGTCGGATTCGACTCCGCCGGTGAGCTTTCCGAGGAGACCAAGAATCCGCGCCAGGTCGCGCCGCGCACCATCCTGTCCGCGCTGGCGGTCTCCGCGCTGGGCGGCGGGCTGATCCTGCTGGGCGCGCTCATGGCCGCCCCTAGCCTCAGCGACGGCTCGCTGGCCAGCGGCGGGCTGGCGTACGTAATCGAGGCCAAGCTCTCGACCGTGCCCGGCAAGATCATTCTCGGCTGCGTCGCCTGCGCGATCACGGTGTGCACGTTGGCGATTCAGACGGCGGGCTCGCGTCTGCTGTTCTCGATGGCCCGCGACGGCCGGCTGCCGTTCGCCAAGCCGCTCGCCTCGGTGCACCCGCGCTTCGGCACGCCGGTGTGGCCCGCCGTGGTGATCGGTGCGGCGGGCATCGGCCTGCTGTTGCTGAACCTGGGCAACGCGGCGGTGTTCGCCACCCTGGCCAGTGTCTGCATCGTCATGCTCTACCTGGCCTACCTGCTGGTCACGGTTCCGCTGCTGATCCGCCGGATCAAGGGCTGGCCCGCCGATGTGGCCGGTGACGCCGCCGGGAGCAAGCTGTTCGCCCTGGGCCGCTACGGCATCCCCGTCAACGCGCTGGCCGTGGTGTGGGGCATCGCCATGGCGATCAACCTGGCCTGGCCGCGCAGCGCCGTCTACACCCCGACCGGCGGCGGCTGGTGGATGCTCTGGGCCGCACCGCTGTTCGTGCTGCTCACGGTGGCGGTGGGCGCGGTGGTGCACCGCCTGGTCACCCCGGCCCGCGGCGCGGTGGAGACCGAACCCACACCCCAGATCGCCTGACCCGCAGGAGATTCCGATGCTCGAGCCCGCCTCCGACCCGCGCCTGCACGGCCGTCCCGAACTGGCCCTGCTGCTCGACGACCTGGCCCGCCGCGTCTATCGCCGGTGGCGGGCTCGAACCACCGACAGTCCCCGCGTCGCCTTCGACAGCGGCGACGCCCCGAGAACGGAGCAGCAATGACCACCGCGGACACCACCGGAGCGCGAGCGCACGCCCGGTCGCAGGCGGCGACGGCCGCGCTCGACGGACCGGACCTTCCGGCCGACCTGGCGGCTTCGAAAGTCACTTTCGCACAGCGGATCCCGTCCGGCGGGTACGCGAATGTGGTGCTGGCCCGGGGCACCCGGGTCCGGATCGGCGATCCCTTCGGCGCGGCGTGTGCGCATCTGCTGCTGGTGCGGGCCGAATCGCCCTGGGAGCGATTGAATGTCGCCGATACGGTGAAGGTGCCGTGGCAGGCGTACCTGGGCGCGGGCCATCCGCTGCTGTCGGATCAGGGGCGGGTGCTGGCCACGGTCGTGGCGGACTCCTCCGGTCATCACGACACGCTGTGCGGGCCTTCGCCGGTCGCCCGGCAGGGGCTGCGGCTGGCCGGGGTCAAGCAGGGGCTCGAACCGCGCGATATCGGGCCGACGGTGTCGTTCTTCCGTGGCGTACGCGTGGAATCCGATGGCGCGCTGCGGGTTACCGGCGGCGCGGGCGCGGGCACGGCCGTCGAGCTACTGGTGCACCTGCCGGTGACGCTGCTGCTGGCCAATGCCGAACACCCGCTGGATCCCACTCCCACGACCGCGCTCGACGTGGTGGCGTGGGCCGCGCCCGAAGAACTGGCGCTCTCCCACGGGACCGACCCGGAATATCTGCGCGCGGTGGAGAACACCGAAAGCGATTGGCACGCACGCACCCTGGAGGTTCAGGCATGATCGACACCCGCACCGTCGTGTTGGACGAGACCGTCCCCGCCCGCGCGCCCTGGTCGGCTGTCGTGCGGGCCGGGGAGCAGCTGGAGATCATCGATCTGCACGGTAATCAGGCCGTGGACTGCCTGCTCTACAACGCGGCCGATCACACCGATCGCTACAGCGCGCAGGCCACCGTGACCGCGCAGCGCAATATCTTCCTGACCACCGGCAGCGTGCTGCTGACCGAGACCGGGAGCCCGCTCATGACGGTGGCCGCCGACGAGGTCGGCAATCACGACACGGTGGCGGGTGCGTGCTCGCAGGAATCCAATACGCTGCGCTACGGCCACCACACCCGCCATCAGCACGCGTGCGTGGAGAACTTCCTCGCCGAAGGCTTGAAGTGGGGGCTGGGCAAGCGCGACCTGGTGTCGAACATCAACTGGTTCATGAACGTTCCGGTCGAGGCCGACGGCACCCTGGGCATCGTGGACGGGCTGTCCGCGCCCGGCAAGAAGATCACCCTGCACGCCGAGACCGACACCCTGGTGCTGGTGTCGAACTGCCCGCAGATCAACAACCCCTGCAATGGTTTCGATCCGACCCCGGTGCGCATGGTGGTGACCCGATGACGGCCGTACTCCCGGAGCTCGCGATGACCGAGAACGACCGTCCCGCACCGGCTTTCCGGGTGGTTCGCCCCGGCATGCAGACCACCGTGCAGGATTGGCCGGGCCGCGTCGGCTATTGGCATGTGGGCGTACCGCCGTCCGGGCCGATGGACGATCTGTCGTTCCGGCTGGGCAATCGGGCGCTCGGCAATCCGGAGGGCGCGGCGGGGCTGGAGTGCACGCTCGGCGGACCCGCCCTGAAGTTCGACGCCGACACCTGGGTGTGCGTGACGGGCGCACCGGCTCCCGTCACGGTGAACGGCACGCCCGTAGGGCAGTGGAGCAGTGTGCTGGTGCCCGCGGGCGGCGTGCTCGATGTCGGCATGGTGCGCGGACCCGGTATGCGCTGCTACATCCTGGTGGCGGGCGGGCTGGAGGTGCCCGAATACCTCGGCAGCCGTGCGACTTTCACGCTCGGCAAGTTCGGCGGCGGGACGGGCCGGGCGCTGGCCGCCGACGATGTCTTCACCCTCGGCGCCCCCGGGCACGTCACCGCCGGGGTGACCGGTGACGATCAGCCGGTGCTGACCCGCCGCTGGGAGCTGGCGGTCACCGAGGGACCACACGGTGCGCCGGAGTTCTTCACCCGCAACGACTTCGACACCATCATCGGCACCGACTACGAGGTGCATTTCAACTCCGACCGCACCGGCGTGCGGCTGATCGGACCGAAGCCGCAGTGGGCGCGCCTGGACGGCGGTGAGGCGGGCCTGCATCCGTCGAACATTCACGACACCGCGTATTCCGTCGGCGCGCTGGACTTCACGGGCGACACCCCGATCCTGCTGGGCCCCGACGGCCCCAGCCTGGGCGGGTTCGTCTGCCCGGTGACCGTGGTGGCGGCCGACCGCTGGAAGCTGGGCCAGCTCACCCCCGGCGACCGCGTCCGTTTCGTCCCGGTGCGGGCCGATCACGCGGCCTCGGTGCGCGAGCTCGGCGCGGAGCGCCGCGCGGCCTGGCCGGTGGTGCTGTCCACCGGCGGCGACGGGGACGACGGGGTGCTGGCCCGCCGTGACGGGGCGGACTCCACCGTCACCTACCGGCGCGCGGGCAATGACGGGATGCTCGTCGAATACGGCGATATGACACTCGATCTGGAGTTGCGCGCCCGCGTGCACGCCCTGCACCAGGCGCTGCTGGAGCGCCGCGAGCCGGGCATCACCGAGCTGACGCCGGGTGTGCGCTCGCTTCAGGTGCGCAATGATCCCGACCGACTGCCCACCGGCAAGCTGCTGGACCTGCTCGGCGAGGTGGAGGCCGAGTTGCCGTCCGCCGACGAGCTGGTGGTCCCCAGCCGCACGGTGCGGCTGCCGCTGTCCTGGGACGACCCGTCCACCCGCGAGGCCATCACTCGCTACATGCACGGCGTCCGCGCCGACGCCCCCTGGTGCCCGTGGAATATCGAGTTCATCCGCCGGATGAACGGATTGTCGTCCGTGGACGAGGTTTTCGACACCGTCTTCGCCGCCGAATACCTGGTCCTCGGGCTCGGCGACGTCTACCTCGGCGCACCGGTCGCCACCCCGACCGACCCGCGCCACCGCCTGGTCACCACCAAATACAACCCGGCCCGCACCTGGACCCCCGAGAACGCGGTCGGCATCGGCGGCGCGTACCTGTGCATCTACGGCATGGAGGGCCCCGGCGGCTACCAGTTCGTCGGCCGCACCACCCAGGTCTGGAATCACCGCTCCACCGGCATCGACGAAGACCCTTGGCTGCTGCGCTATTTCGACCGCATCAGCTGGTATCCGGTGAGCGCGGAAGAACTCCTCGACCTGCGCGCCGACACGGCGGCCGGTCGCGGCGCCCTCGACGCCGAGGACGGCGAATTCCGCCTCCTCGACTACCGGAAGTTCCTGTCCGACAACGCGTCCTCCATCGCCGACTTCCGCACCCGTCAAGCGGCCGCCTTCACCGCCGAACGCAATTCCTGGCGCGAGGCAGGCGAACTCGCCGAGACCACGACCCCATGAGCGCCAGGCGCACCACCACCCCGCTGGGATGACGATGGTCCGCCGGCTGCCCCGGCGAATGGCCGCGCCCCGGCAGTGCCGACGGCCCTGCCCGGCCGCCTTCCCAGCGGTCTTGTCCATGCACCCGCGCACCCAGCCTTTCACCGAGGAGTCGTCACATGACCGTTTGGATTCACCGCCGCACCGAGGCTGATGTGGAGGCCGAAATGGCCGCCGCCGCAGGCCCCTTGGCCGGGTTGCGGCTGGCCGTCAAGGACAACGTGGATGTCGCCGGGCTGCCGACCACTGCCGCGTGCCCCGAGTACGCCTACCTGCCCGAGCGGCACGCACCCGCCGTCGCGGCATTGCGCGCGGCAGGGGCGGTGGTTGTCGGCAAGACCAACCTCGATCAGTTCGCCACCGGACTGGTCGGCACCCGCTCGCCCTACGGCGTCGTCGAGAACGCGCTGCGACCCGGATATGTCAGTGGCGGTTCGAGTTCCGGTTCCGCGGCGGCGGTGGCGGCCGGTGAGGCGGATATCGCGATCGGCACGGACACCGCCGGTTCCGGGCGGATCCCGGCGGCCTTTCACGGTCTGGTCGGCATCAAGCCCAAGGTCGGCGTGATCTCGACCGAGG
>NZ_JBSGBY010000107.1:0-17496 GCF_053601505.1 Nocardia sp. NPDC004722 | reverse complement strand
CGCCGCCTTGCCCGGCTTGCCGACGCCGCGCAGCCCGGACATGAAACCGATCGCGCCGCCGACACCCTGGTTGCCGAGCAGCTGCGGCCCCAGCTTCGCCCCCGCCAGCAGGCCCTGCGCGCCGGAGCCCAGCAGTTGGCCGATCATGCCCGCCAGCTCCCAATGTGCGCGCAGCACACGGATTCTCAGCGCGCCGTCCACCTCGGCGAGGTCGTAGCGCAGGTGCATGGGCACGTGCAGCGTCACCCCGGTCGACATGGTGGTGGCGATGGTCAGATCGCGGAAGACGGTCATCCCGCACACCACGTCATGGGTGACGTCGAAGGCGATCCCGTTGGGCGCGATGAAGGTCTCGTAGAAGCGCTCGACGGCCGCGCGCCCGATGTGCGGGCGCGAGCCGACCGGGTCCTCGACGCTGCCGTCGTCGGCGAAAAGGCCCACCCAGGCGGCCTTGTCGTGCGCGCCGACCGCCCGCGGGGAAGCTTCGACGGTCGCCAGTAGTTCGGCGGCGGTGGGGTTCGCGGGCACGGTGTCCTCCAGGTGGTGAGCAAGCGCGCGCGATGATACCGAACTCCCGGAATCCCCGAAGGCGGTCGGGCACTTTCGGTTCGGGACCGGCCCCGATCAGATCGAGGTCAGGCTCGATCAGATAGAGGTCAAACGCGGCAGCAGTCGTTCGGCGAATTCGGTGGCGTAGGCGACCGGATCACCGTTGGGCATGAAGTCCAGCTGCGTGATCCCCAGCGCGGACAGCTGTTCGGCGTCGCGCAGCACCTGGTCCGGATCCGCGAGCGCCGGGGCCACGTAGACGGCCGTCTTGCGGATCGCGTGGTAGTCACGCCGTTCCGCCTCACAGTGCCCGCGCAGCACCTCGAGCTTGGCGGCCACGTCCTCGACGCTGCTCGCGAAAAGGTTGCAGGCGTCGGCATACCGCGCCACCAGCAGCAGCGTCTTCTTCTCGCCACCGCCGCCGATCAGGATGGGCGGGTGCGGGCGGGTCAAAGGCGCGGGCACGCACAGGGTTTCGGCCAGCTGGTAGTGCTCGCCCTTGTACGGGCCGTTGTCCGGCCCCCACATTTGCAGGCAGATCTGCAGCGTCTCCTCGAGCCGCTCGAACCGCTCGGCCATGGGGACCACCGGCACGCCCAGCGCCCGCTGCTCGCGCTCGTACCAGGACGCGCCGATACCGAGCTCCGCGCGGCCGCCCGACAGCACGTCCAGCGTGGTCACGATCTTGGCCAGCAGGCCGGGATAGCGGTACATCACGCCGGTGACCAGCAGGCCCAGCCGCATTCGCTCGGTCAGCGCGGCCAGATAGCCGAGGGTGGTGTAACCCTCCAGCATGGGCTCGTCGTGCTGCCCGCTGTGCTCCATCTGGAAGTAGTGGTCCATGACGGTGAACTGCGCGAACCCGGCCTGTTCGGCGATGCGGGCGGTATGCGCGAGGGTGGGCGCGATTCGTTCGGGTTCGGCGGGAGTCGAGTAGTTCCAGTAGTGCAGCCCCAGATCCATGCACTTCAGTCTGCCCGATCCGGAGCGGTTTTCGCCCCGGTTACGGCTTGGGCAGTGGGAGGTCCATGCCGCCGACGTCGGTGACCTTCCAGTCGCCCTTCGGATCGACATTGACCGTGTAGTAGATGGTGGTCAGCACGCCGTCCGGGTTCTGGGCGTTGGTGGAGTTGACGTTCAGATAGACGTTGACCTTGTAGACGCCGTTGTCGCGGTTGACGACCTGCGAGCTGAGCAGGGTCGGGCTCGAGGTCCACTTGAGCGGGACCAGGATCTCCTGCAGCTTCGAGGCGGTGGCGTCGAACTTGGCGGCCAGCGCGGGGGTGGTGTTGGCCTTCAGGCGCACGGTCCAGGCGTTGAAGTCGGCGTAGTTGAGATTGGCCGCGCCCATGGCGTAGTCGGAGGCCACCTGTTCGGCGTGCTTGTCGTCGGCGGCCTGGTTGTCGCGGCTCTTCAGGTCGCTGCGGGCGGACTGCCACAGCACGGTGACGGTCACCAGCGCGGCGATGAGCGCGATGCCGGCGGCCGCGGTGAGCAGCGCCGAGAGCTTGATCGAGACGGTCTTGGCGGCGGCCGCGGGCGCCTTGTCGGTCGTCTCGGTCTGCTTCTCCGCGGAGACGGCAGGGGTCTCCGGGTCGACCGGACTCGTCGGTTCGGTGTCCTGAGACATGGTCTTCTCCTTGCTGTATCGCTACTTGACGTCGACCTGCACCCGCACCGCGCCGTCGGCGGTGGAGGCGAGCGCCTGCGAGATCAAGTTGCTGATATTGATCTGCGGCCCGGCCGTGCGCGCCGCGTCGGCGAGCGGTTGCAGCTGGGGCGCGAGGGTCTTCAATTCGGGTCCGGCCTGCTGGAGCCATTCGGTCAGCCGGGTCAGGAACGGTGCCAGTCCGTTGCCGCTCACATAGGCTTGCGGGCCGGGTGCACGATCGGTGAGTCTACCGACGGCATTGATGAGCTCCTCGAGCGACTGCTCGAACTGCACGAATGCCGGTGCGGCCGTCGCGGTGGCTTCACCCATGCCCGCGATATTCGAGGCCGCCGCTTGGAAGCTGTTGAGTAGCTGAGCGATCTTGGGTTCGCGGCTCATGATCGCCTGGGCCAGTAGGTCACCGGCTCGGGTGAGGTTCGGCATGGACGAGTCGGTGTCGTGGAAGGCCGTGCCGAGGGTACTGGCCAGCGAGGCCGCCACCTTGGGGTCGAGCTGGTTCATGACCTTGTTGACCAGCCGCGACACTTCCGGGATGGACAGCGGCGACTTGATCGAGGCGGTGTCGAGGCGCTGCCCGTCGGTCAGGTACGGCCCGCCCGCGACCTTGGGCCGGAATTCCACGTACGGCTCGCCGAGCGCGGACAGCTGCTCGATGGAGATGTCGCTGTTGGTGGGCAGCTTGCGGTCGCCGTCGATGCGGATGCCCACCTCGATGCCGCGCGCGGTCGAGTCCACCGAGGTCACCTTGCCGACCTTCATACCGGTCAGCAGGATCGGCGAACCCACGCTCAGGCCACCGGAATTCGGCATCACCATGGACGCGTTCGTGTAGTGCGCGAACGGATCCGCCCGCACCACACCGAAGGTCAGGTAGCTCGCGCCCACCACGGTGACGACCGCGATGCCGCCCAGCGATGCCAGCGAACCCCATTTCATCGCACGGCCCCGATCACGCGTAGTCCGGACAGAATGTTGGCGACCTGGTCGTCACGGGAGACCGAATCCGCCTTGACCCCGGTGATATTCACCTTCGGCCCGTTCTCCACGAACGGAATCAGCTTGTCCCGCAGCAGCGCAACCAGCGCCGAGAGGTTCGACGGCTGCGACAGATCCAGCGGTTTACCCGAAAGCGCCAGCGGCGCGAAGGCTTGCGTCACCGGGTCCAGCGCACCGGCCAGCGGGGCCAGCCACACCAGCGACTGCCCGAGCTGCCCGAGCGCCGCGAAGATCTGGGTGACGCCCTTGATGGAGTTGGTCACCCCGGTCATGGCGTCCACCGACTCCTGGCTGAGCTGGTGATCGAGGAAGTCCGCGCGGTCGTGCAGCACCTGGGCGTTCACGCCGAGACCGTTGAGCAGGCTGTCGACCTGGTCCAGATTCGCGGCCAGATCGACGGCGTTCCCGGCCGCGTTCTGGGCGATCCGCTTGGTCTCGTTCGGATCCTGCGGCAGGACCGCGTTGAACCGATTGATGATGTCCTGCAGCTGGTTGACCGCGCCGCCCTGGGTGAAGGCGGCCAGCGCGGCCATGGTGTCCTCGAGCTGCACCGGCGGCTTGGTGTGGTCCTGGGTGATGGTCCCGCCGTCCTTCAACAGCGAGTTGAAGCCGTCCGGCGGCGTGGTCAGCGCCAGGTGGATGTCGCCGAGGACGGTGTTCTGCCGCAGTTCGGCCACCGAGGCGGTCGGCAACTGCACCTTGGACGAAATGTCCGCGTCCACCACGACATAGCCGCCATGTCCGCCCGCGTCGGCCGAATTCACCACGCGCACACCGGACACCGTGCCGACCTGCGCACCGTTGGCGATCACCTTCGCCTTGGCGGGCAGATTCAGTACGTTGCCGAACTCGATGTGGATCCGGTAGGTCGGCCCGGACACGGTCGTGCCCGGCACCGGGACCGAGGACGGATCGAAGGCGCACCCGCCGACGCCGGTCAGCAGTCCGGCGGCCAGCACCACCGCACCGGCTCGTTTCGCCACGCCCCGCGGCATGCGGAAGCCCTCGGTGTCGACCGTGACGTTCCAGCGTCCGATTCTCATCGCGCACCTGCCATTCCGAGCACCAGCGGGACCAGCGGCACGTTCACCAGGCCGTTGGCGGCGTCGGTGCACGCGCCCGGGGAGGCGGCGTTGACCGCGGCGCAGACCTGTTCGGCCTGCGGGGCCGGGAGCGCCGCGCGCGGGGAACCGTAGGTGACGCCGTTGGACATGATGTTCTGGGCGGCGTTGGTGAGTACGGGCATCTTGAGCATGACCTCGGACAGGGATCCGACATTGGCGCGCAGCAGGCGAACCAACGGCAGCGTGTCGTCGAGGGCCTTCATGATCGGGTCGCCCGCGATGGTGACCAGGTCGTTGAGCATGGGCAGCACCGCGCCGAGACGATCGATGAGTTGCGCACCGGGACCGAGCAATTCGGTACTGGCATTGGTCAGCGCCGGGCCCAGCCGCAGCAGCATGGACCGCAGATCGCCCCAGTGGTCCTCGACCTTCTCGCCGACCGAGGCGAAGGCGTCGAAGATGCCCGCCAGATGGCCGATATCGGCATCCGGCTGTGACAGCGCCGAACCCAGCTTCTTGACGATCTCGTTGATCTGCGGGCCCGCCCCCTGGGTGGCGGTGTCCAGCCCGGACAGGCCGTGCGCCAGCGCATCCGGGGCCTGCGCCTGCTGCAACTGCGAGGACAGATCCGCCAGCGCGGTCAGCGTCTCGGTAATGCTCTTGGGCGTCAGGGATTTGGTGATGCACTGTGCGGAATCCCAGTGCGCCAGGTTCTTGCCGCTGTTGAGCACCGCCAGATTGCGGTCGGCCACAATGGAATCCGAGACCGTGGTGGCGGCCGCGTCCGCGTACACCGGGTACTGGGCGTCGACGGTGAACTTCACCTTGACCTTGGTGCCGTCGGCCGCGACGGAATCCACGGTGCCGACCGGGATTCCGCGCATGGTCACCTTGTTGCCCGCGTACAGGCCGACGGCGTCGGGCATGATCGCGCAGTAGGCGACGGTCTTCTTCATCGGATCGAAGACGATGAAGTAGCCGACCACCGCCAGCACCACGACCAGCACCGCACCGGCGACCGACATGAACGCCTGCGATCCGAGCATCCGCTTGAACATCAGCAGTCCTTCCCCGGCAGCGGAATGCACACCTGCGGCAGGGTCACGGTCTGGCCCGACTGATCGACCTTCACGCCACCATCCGGAATCACCAAGTCCGACAGCTTCTTCTGCAGATCCTGCGCGGCGGTCAGGGTGGGGGCGAACTTCTCGCCGAGCTGCTGTAGCTCATTGACCGCGTCGGTCAGCTTGGGCTTCAGATCCGACCAGGTCGGTTCGGTGCCGCCGAGGCGATCGAGGATGTCGCTGAGCAGCCGCAGCGCTTCCGCCATTTCCGAATGCTTGTCGTCGAGCACGGTGACCAGCAGGTTGGCATTGTCCATGAGCCTGCCGAGATCCGACTTCGCGCCGTCGTACATGCGCACGTACTCGTCGGCCACGGCCACGGCGTTCGACACCTGGCTGCGCTGCTTGTCCAACGCGTCCACGTAGGTCGCGACCGTCGAGAGCGTGGTGCGCAGGCTGTCGGGCGCGCCGTCGATCGAATTGCCCAGCGCGGCAAGGTTTCTGTTGAGCGTCGACCCGTCGATCTTGGCCAGCGGAGTGGCGGCGTCCTGGAAGGTCTCGACCAGGCTGTAGGGCAGCCGCACCCGGTCCGCCGGAATCGCCGCGGCGCCCAGCGGTTTGGTCCCGGCCGGGAACAGCGCCACATAGTGCCCGCCGACGATGGTCAGCATGCGGATGTCCAGGGAGGTCTGATCGCCCAGGAACACATCGGAATTCACGGTGAAGCGCATGACGACCTTGTCCGGCTTCAACTCCAGGGACTTCACCGAGCCGACCGAGATGCCGGCGATGCGCACATCGTCGCCCGCCTTCACCGACTGCGCCTCCGACAGTTCCGCGGTATAGGCGTGCTTGCCCAGCGGCACGACGTACAACGCACCGGCGGCGAGCAGGCCGATCACCAGCGCGACCGCGCCGAGAATGCCCTTGCGCAAGTGGCGCTTCTGCTTGGTCGCGTCGTCGACCACCCGGTCGTCACGCCGGAACAGGCGGATCATCCGTTGCATATCGCCACCTGCTGTCCCGAAACCAGCACCTTGACCACCGCGGGCAGATCGGCGCTGCCCTTGCTGCACACCGGCTTCCAGCCCGACGGGCTCGACGGCAGCGACACGTCGGCCGCGCCCAGCACCGCGGGCAGGCGGCTGAAGGTGTCCACCGCCTCCTTGGCATCGGGGAAGATGCGGCGGATCAACGCGTCCACATCCGACCCGCTGTTGATACCCAGCGAGTTCAGCAGATTGTCGATGGGCCGCAGCACCGACGGCGCGGTCATGGCGAATTGCGCCAGGCCGCCGATGTTCTGCTGCAACGCCTCGAAGATGTCCGACAGCTGCTTCAGCAGCGGCACCAGGTAGTGCACGCGCCCGCCGAGACGATCCGACAGGTCCGACATGTTGTGGATCAGCGTCCAGATCACCTGCTGCCGATTGTCCACGTACGAAGCCAATTTCCCGATCGCGTCCATGGCCGGGCCGACACCGCTGCCGTCCCCCTCGATCAAAGCGACCATGCTGGCGCTGAACTGGTTGATGGCCTCCGGAGAGATCGTCTGCAGCACCGGCTTCAGGCCGTTGAACAGCTGCGTCACATCGAAGGACGGCACCGTGTGGTCGGTGCCGATGCGCGCGCCCACCGCGATCCGGTTGCCCGGCTGCGGCTGCTGCTGCAAATCGATGTACCGCTGCCCGGTCAGGTTCTGGTACCGGATGGCCAGCTTGGAGTTGTCGTAGATCGGCGCATCGTCCTTGACCGCCACCTGAACTCGCGCCTGTGCGCCGTCGAGGTTGATGGCCTTCACCTTGCCGACCTGCACGCCGTACATGCGCACGTCATCGCCGACCTTGAGGCCGTTGGCATCGGTGAAGAGGGCGTCGTGCGACTCGGTCTTCCCCGACACCGGCCGCTGGATCGCGGTGAGCACCAGCATCAGCACCACACCGATCACGCCCGCGAACAAGGCCAGCCGCCACGCCGCGGCCTTGACGCTCATCGGGCACCTCCCAGCAGCGGCACCGCGATTCCCGGCACGCCCTTCAGATCGACCTCCACATTCAGCACCGGCCCCTGGCCGTTGTCCGGCATGGCCGCGCTCAAACGCGCCAGCAGTTCCCGCAATTCGACCGCCGACTGCTGCGGCCGCGGCACCATCTGCGCCAGCGCGGTCAGCACCGGCACCAGCATGTCGGTGGTGCCGGAGAGCTGAGTTCCGGCCTGCGAGAAGGTGTTCGCCAGTACCGGCAGCAGCTGCCCGGTCACGATCGCGAGGTTCTTGTCGTAGGTGGCCCGATCGGTCTGCAACCGCTGCATGCTGCGGATCAGATCCACCACCTGCACGGTCGCGCCCGCGAACTGGCCGCCGCCGTCGAAGGCCGGGCCGAGCTTGCCGAACAGCTCCGACATCGGCATCTTCTGGTTGTTGGTGATGGTGCGCTGCGCGGTGATCAACGCCTGCGCCAGCGGCGTGAACGCCTGGGTGTCGGCCGCGGCCTGCGCGATCACCGACGCCATCTGCGGGGTCAGCACCGAACCGCCCACCTGCGAGGCGCTGCGCAGAATCGAGCCCATGGTGGCGTCGTAGACGGCGGCGGCATGCGCACCGGTGAAGTCCAGCACCGATCCCTCGCGCAGCGGGGAACCGCCCGCGCCCTTGCGCAATTCGATCTCGCTGATGCCGAAGAGGTTGGCGGGCGCGTAGTCGACCTGGAGGCTGTCGTCGATGCCGAACAGCTTCTTGTCATCCAGCCGCAGCGAGATCTGCTGCGTCCCATGCTGATCCGGTGCGATATCGGTGACCTTGCCGACCACCACGCCGTTGGCCCGCACCTCGGTGCCGACCAGCACGCCGTCACCGATCTGCTCGGTGCGCAGCGAGATCGCCAACCCGTCCTCGGTCTGCTGCGACGAATACAGCGACCAGCCCGCCACCACGGCGGCCACCAGCGCCAACGCGACCGCGCCTACCGTCAGCGCGCGCTTGCGATCGACGGCCACACCCGGCATTCCGTAATTCGGCATCCCCTACCCCGTGAACGTAATCGCCGAGTTGAAGCCCCACAGGGACAGTGACAGCACCATGTCCATGGCGATGATCGCCACCGAGCTCGCCCGCACCGCCTTGCCCGAGGCGATACCCACGCCCTCCGGGCCGCCGGTCGCGAAAAAGCCGTAGTAGCAGTGGATCAGGATGACGACCACCGCGAAGATGGCCACCTTCACCACGGCCGCGATCACATCGAAGCCGGACACGAACTGGAAGAAATAGTGGTCGTACACGCCCGCCGACGCCCCGTGCACCAGCGTGATCAGCCCGCGGCAGGACGCGTAGGACAGGATCAGCGCGATCAGGAAGGTCGGGATGATGGCGACCGCGCCCGCCAAGACCCGCGTGGTCACCACGAAGGGCACCGAACGCAGACCCAGCGATTCGATGGCGTCGATCTCCTCGGAGATGCGCATCGACCCGATCTCGGCGGTCATGCGGCAGCCCGCCTGCGCGGCGAAACCGATGGCCGCGGCGATCGGGGCCAGCTCACGGGTGGTGGCGTAGGCCGACACCAGACCCGAGACCGGGCCCATGCCGAGCATGTCCAGCGTCGTGAACGACTCCACCGCCACCGACGCGCCCATCACCAGGCCCAGCACGATCATCATCGGGACCGTGCCGCCGCCGACGATGACCGAGCCACGGCCCCAGGTCATGTCCGAGATGGCGCGCATGGTCTCGTCGCGATACCGCTTGAGCGTCAACGGGATCGACGAGAGCACCTGCCAGACGAACGACAGGATGAAGCCGAGTCCCTCGACGCGGCGCAGGATCAAACCCCGGCGGCGGTAGGCGCGCGCCGCCCAGCCCAACCCCTTGGGCACGTAGGTGGCCGACATCAGGCCAGCCTCGTGGGCAGGAACAGATCGGTGATCTGGGTGGCGACCAGGTTGACCGTCACGATCGACACCACCGACAGCACCACCGCGGCGTTCACGGCGTCCGCGACACCGCGCGGGCCGCCCTTCGCCTCGAGCCCGCGCTGGCAGGCGATGATCACCACGAGGAAGCCGAAGATGACGGCCTTCAACAGGGAGATCCAGACATCGGCGGTGGTGGTGAAGGACCCGAAGGTGGACCAGTAGGAGCCGGGCGTCACGCCCTGCCCGCCGATGGCCACGCCGTACCCGGCCAGCACGCCGACGAAGATGATGAGCACGTTCAGCAGCGGGGCCACGAAGACCATGGCCACCAGGCGCGGGATCACCAAGCGGTGGATCGGGTTGATGCCCATGGTGTTCAGCGCGTCGATCTCCTCGCGAATGGTGCGCGCGCCCAGATCCGCGGCCAGGGCCGCCGCGCCCGCGCCGCCCAGCAGGAAGCCGGTGGCCAGCGGTGCGCCCTGTTTGATGACGCCCAGGCCGCCGGTCGCGCCCAGCAGCGAGTCCGCGCCGAGGGTGTGGATGAGGTTGCCGACCTGCACCGAGACGATGACGCCGAACGGGATCGCGATGAGCACGGCGGGGATCGCGGTGACGGTGATGAGCCGCCACGCCTGCAGGATCGCCTCTTTCCACTGGAACTGGCGACGCACGATATCGGTGAAGGTGCCGATCACCGCTTCCTCGGCAATGCCGACCGCGCGACCGAAGGTGCGCAGCGAGGCGACGGTGGTGCCGGAGAAGTTGTCACGGACGATGCGCGCGGCGGAGCGGCTCTTGACCGCAGGCCGGTTCTGGACCGCCCGGGTCAACGCGGGACTACTTCATCAGGACGCCGGAACCGACGCGGGGTGACGAGCTTCAAATTTCTTCTCCGTGATCGGCAACACTGCCTGCCATCAAAGCTAATGGTTACGTCGGGTTACAACAAATCGGCTCGAGGTGTGAGCGGAGCCTCTAAGTTACCGTCTGGTACACCTGCCGTTATTACCGGTCAGTGGGACGAATAGGCATGTGACCTGCAGTTCTAGAACGTGTTATTAGATCTGTTCGCTATCAATATGAGATCCCGCACCGCCGAGGCGAACCTCTCGCGAAGCCTCGTACATGGCCTCGGCCATACCCGGCAGGAAATTGAGTGATCTGTCAGCAAATCCCGTTTAGCACCGAACCCACGCGCGATCCGGACGCGGCGTGTTCACTGTGCCTGTGGACAAGACGGTGTCGGCGGTCCTGCACACGATCGAAACCGGCGACTGGGCAGAATTCGCGAAACTCGTGCACCCCTATGTGCATTGGACCGAGGCGGGTGTCACCACCCGCGGACGCGTCCAGGTGATGGCATTGCTATCCCGGCACGACGCGACGAAGCCCGCGACGGACTACGAACTGCGCGACGGCCAGATCTACCGCTGGAACTCCTGACGGGCGCTAGGGACTGACCGCCAGAAACACGAAGGCCGAGAACAACACCAGGTGCACGCCGCCCTGCAACAGGGTCGCGCGCCCGGGCACCACGGTCAGCGCGCCCACCACCACCGTCAAGGCCAGCAGCACCATCTGGGTCGCGCCCAGCCCCAGCATGAGCGGACCCTCGATCCAGATCGAGGCGAGGGCGATGGCCGGAATGGTCAGACCGATGCTGGCCATGGCCGAGCCGAGCGCCAGGTTCAGCGAGATCTGCACCTGATCGCGGCGCGCCGCCCGCACGGCCGCGATGGTCTCGGGGGCGAGCACCAGCAGCGCGATCACCACACCGACCGCCGACTGCGGCAATCCGGCCGCGGCGATACCGGATTCGATATTGGGCGAGACCACCTTCGCCAGCCCGACCACACCGATCAAGGCAACCAGCAGCAAACCCAGGCTCAGCAGGGCCTGTCGCTTGGTGGGCGGCTCGTC
The DNA here is from genome assembly GCF_053601505.1 of Nocardia sp. NPDC004722. Lineage (NCBI taxonomy): Bacteria > Bacillati > Actinomycetota > Actinomycetes > Mycobacteriales > Nocardiaceae > Nocardia > Nocardia sp. NPDC004722. Next base: position 6,322 of record NZ_JBSGBY010000107.1, on the reverse strand, counting down.
GTGCTCATCGTCGGTCCCGGCCGAGCCGCCCTCGACGGGCAGGAAGTCGTCGGGATGCCGGATGGTCTGCACCATCACGAACACGCCGTAGAGCACCAGCGAAGCCACCGCGGCGAAGATCAACTGGGAGGCCGAGAAGACCGGGCCGGGCTCGCTGGTGGTGAAGGTCGGCAGCACCAGGCTCAAGGTCGCGAGAGTGGCGACGGTCGCCAGGGCCGCGCCGGTACCCTCCGCATTGAAGACCGCCACCCGGCGGCGCACCGCCCCGACCAGCAGCGACAGCCCGAAAATGCCGTTGCACGTGATCATTACGGCGGCGAAGACGGTATCGCGGGCCAGCGAGGCGGCCTTCTCACCGCTCGACACCATGAGGGTGACGATCAGCCCCACCTCGATGATGGTCACCGCCACCGCCAGGATCAGCGACCCGAACGGCTCGCCGACCCGATGCGCCACGGTCTCCGCGTGATGCACCGCCGAGAGCGTCGCGCCCATCAGGAACACCGCCACCAGCGCGGCCAGGGCCGGGTTCAGCGAGCGCCCCCAGGAGGCTGCCAGTACCACGGCCCCGACCAACGGAAGAATGACCGACCAGTACCGACTGCAGAAGCGCATCATGACCCCCATCGTTGCAGCAAACTGTCCGCATACCCCGGAAATGGGAGGCATGCCTCCCCCGATCGCGTTACCGCATGAGTGTGCGCCGGTGAATTAGGCTGCCCACGTGGACGACACCCCCGCAGCGGACGCCACCGGCGCGACGCACCCGCACGAGCCGCACGACGCCAGCCTCGCCTCCCGGCTCAACTGGCTGCGCGCCGGGGTGCTCGGCGCCAACGACGGCATCGTCTCCACCGCGGGCCTGGTGGTCGGCGTCGCCGCCGCCTCCACCGATACCAACGCCATCCTCACCGCGGGCATCGCGGGCCTGGCCGCGGGCGCCATCTCCATGGCTGTCGGCGAGTACGTCTCGGTCAGCACCCAGCGCGACACCGAACGCGCCCTGCTGACCAAGGAGCGCCGCGAACTGGCCGAGGAACCGGAATACGAACTGGCCGAGCTGACCCAGATCTACCGGGACAAGGGCCTGTCGGCCGAGACCGCCCGGACGGTGGCCGAGGAACTCACCGCCCACGACGCCTTCGCCGCGCACGCCGAGGCCGAATTGGGTTTGAACCCACACGATCTCACCAATCCCTGGCACGCCGCCCTGTCCTCGGCGGTCTCCTTCACCCTGGGCGCGATCCTGCCGATCCTGGCCATCCTGCTGCCCCCGACGCAATGGCGCATCCCGGTCTGTTTCGCCGCGGTCCTGGTGGCGCTGGCCGTCACCGGCTCGGTCAGTTCCCGGCTCGGCGGCAGCGAACCCCGCCGCGCGGTGCTGCGGGTCGTCATCGGTGGCGCGCTGGCCATGGCCGTCACCTACGGAATCGGGCAGCTCGCGGGCGTCTCGGGCCTGTAGCCCGGCACCGGGCCGGGGCTATTCGGTGACCGGGGCCGAATCATCCGGCGGCGCGGGCGGATCCGGCACCCCCACCGGACCGGCGTAGCCCGGCACGACCACGACCGGAACGTCCACCGCGTGCGGGGCGACCGGAGCGATCGGGGCGGGCGGCGGTGCGGCCGGGGCAGGCGCATCGGCCGGAATCTCCGCGACCGGGGCGACCGGAACGACCGCAGGTGCTCCACGCCCGGGTGTGATCGGATCATGGCGCAGGCGTGGCACATTCACGATCGAGGTGTCGGCGATCGGGCGCTCGCCGGAGGCGGTGAGCCAGATGCCCGCTCCGAGGCCGACGGCCATCAGGGCCGCCACCAGCAGCGCCATACCCAAGCGACGCGGGTCGATATCCCCGGTGTCGGGATCGAATTCGCCTCCGTTGCGCTGGATCTCGTCGGCGGTGCCGAGCATGGCTGTCCTCCTTCGGTTTCCGGGCCCGCCGGAGTCTCAGGGTGCGGGCGGCGGGGGCGGGGGTGGCGGCAACAGGAACGGGAGGATCGGGGCCAGGATGTCGGGCAGCGCCGGCGGCGCGGGCGGAGGCGGCGGGGCGGGCGGCGCGGCCGCGGTCTCGGGAGACACCTCGACCTGGGCGGGCGCGGGCACATACTGCTGGGTCTGGGGTGCGGGAGCGGGCGCGGGCTGCTGCACCGGCGCGGCGGGTGCGGGTGGTGGCGGCGCCGGGACCGGGGCGGGCGGCTGGGCGTTGACGGGCTGGGTGGTGCTCGAGGGCGGGGTGCCGGTCTCGTCGGTACCGCCGGGACTGTCCAGCCCGGCCCGCAGCGTGCCGCCGATCAGCGCGAAGACGACACCCATCGAGAGGATGACGAGTCCGGCGAGCACCTTGGGCGACATCTCCGTCGGGGCGGACAGACCGGGGGTGCCGTCGGCGGACGGGACCGCAGGCCGCTCCCGCGCCGCGTCAGGTTTCTCGCGTACCGCACCCACCGTCACCCGGGAACTCCTTCGAGTCGAAGAACACGCCCGCCGATCCGAAATGCTTCTCCTCCAAAGACCGTACACAGATTTGCCAGCGCCCTGAACCGGCTACACGGTAAGGAAATAGTTCCAGGTGGATATCTATTCGTACCGATTGCCAATAAGTAGCAGGTCGGCCTCAGCCGATGGTCAGCACCACCTTGCCGAACGGCTCGCCCTCGGTGAAGTAGCGGAACGCCTCGCGCGCCTGCTCGAACGGGTAGACCCGATCGATCACCGGCCGCATGCCGTGCTCGGCGATGGCGCGGTTCATGGCCTCCAGATCCACCCGGCTGCCCACCGCGATCCGGCGCAGGCCCACGTACTTGCCACCCAAGGGGTCGGCCGGGGGCACAGCCGTCGCGGCCGCCTCGACCGGGAACGCGCCGATCAGCACCACCGTGCCGTTGTAGGCCGTCGCCGCAATCGATTTCGGCAGGGTCTGCTTGCCGACCGCCTCCACCACCCGCTGCACCCCGATACCGCCGGTGTGCTCCAGCACCGCGTTCTCCCAGTCCGGGAACTCCTTGCGATTCACCACCTCATCGGCCCCGAGCTTGCGCAGCCGCTCCCCCTTCTCCGGCGAGGACGTGATCGAGATGACCCGCGCGCCCAGCATTTTCGCGTGCTGCACCCCGAACAGCCCAACCGGTCCCGTACCTACGGTTAGCACCGTGTCCCCGGGACCGACCGGCACCGGCTTGATCAAGCCCGCCCAGGCCACCAGCCCGGCGCAGGTGATCGCGGCAGCTTCCGCATCGGTGAGATATGCGGGGACCCGGACCACCGACTCCTGCTCCAGCAGCACATAGGTCGCCAGCCAGCCGTCGTGGTTCGCGCCGTACTGCTGCCGGGTCAGCTCCTGCGATTGCGGGCCGTCGTTCCAGCCGACGAAGTAGGTGCCCATCACCCGCTCGCCCAGCGCGGTGCGGGTGACGTCCGCACCCATCGCGATCACCTCGCCGACGCCGTCCACCAGCGGCACCACGCCCGGCCGGGCGGGCAGCGGGTAGGTGCCGTCCATCAGCATGATGTCGCGCCGGTTCAGCGAGGCCGCCCGCACCCGGACCAGGACCTGATTCGGCCCGGGGACCGGTACCGGCTGGACCCGGGTGCGCAGACCGTCGAGCCCGCGCAGCGGTTCCATCTGGTAGGCAACGCCATTCGCGTTCTGGTTCAGTTCTTCGCTCATGGCAACGAGTCTGCGAAGCTCGGGGTGTTCGCGCGATTCCCCGCAGGGAATCGTCGAGCGGCCCCCGGGCCGACACAGTGGAGGTATGACGACCATGGCCGTGGCGACGACGAGCACCCCGTTCGGACAGCAGCTCAAGGACTGGCGCACACGGCGGCGGCTCAGTCAGCTCGATCTGGCCATCGCCGCCGAGACCAGTCAGCGCTACCTGAGCTTTCTCGAGCAGGGGCGCTCGCACCCCGGCAGGACGATGGTAGTCCGGTTGGCCGAGGTGCTCGGGCTGTCGCTGCGGGAACGCAACGCCTTGCTGCTGACCGCCGGGTACGCGCCGATCTTTCCCGAATCCTCCTTGGACGCACCGGAACTCGAAGCGGTCCGGTACGCGCTCGACACCATCCTGCACGGGCATCTCCCCTACCCGGCGGTGGTGACCCGGCCGTTCGGGGTGCTGGTGGCCGCCAATCCCGGCTTCGCGCTGCTGACCGAGGGCTGCGCCCCGGAACTGCTGGAGGCCCCGGTCAATGTGCTGCGGCTGGCGCTGCATCCGGACGGGCTGGGGCGGCGGGTGCTGAACCTGCCCGAGTGGGGTCGGCACGTCACCGACAGCCTGCGCAATCGGGCGGGCCGCAGCCCCGACCCGAACCTCGACGCGCTCATCGCGGAGTTGGAAGGCTATCTCCCGCCGGTGGATCCGGGTCCCGGCCATCTCGGCTTCGCGGTGCCGCTGCGATTGACCTCGGATGCCGGTGAACTACGCCTGATCACCACCGTCACCTCCTTCGCGACGGCCACCGACATCACCCTCTCGGAACTGCACCTGGAGGCGTTCCTGCCCGCCGATCAAGCCACCGCGGACTATCTCCGCGAAAGGTTCGCTCCCGCCGGGTAATTCACCGCGGCCTCGGGCAGCCGGGGCCACCGCGCGGCGATGTGGCCGTCGGGGCGGACCAGTAAGGCCCCGGTCGGGCCGAGGCCGCAGAGGTCGGTGAACTCGTCGGGCAGGCGCTCCACACGCCAGGGAACTCGCGTGTCGACGGCCTTCTCCCACCCGGCGGGGTCCGGGGTGAACACGGTGAACCACTCGCCCAGCGCATCCAGGCTGGAGCGGCCCGGCGCGAGGGGGACGTGAGGCATGCGCGCGCCCGGACGCCCGCTCGGGAGGTAGACGCCTGGGGTTTCCGGCGGCGGCGCTTCATTGTCGGATTGGACGGCCTCGGAGTCGTACACCATGCCCAGTACGAGGGCTGTCTGATCGAAATACCTTTCCGACCAAGGCAATTCGACAGCCCCCTCGGCAGCCGCGGACTCCCGCCGCGCGCGCCGGGCCAGCTGCGCCGCGCGCACCCGTTCGGCATTGGCGACGGCCTGCCGCAGCGTCCGCGCCGCGACCGGAATCCGTTCCGGCTCATACGTTTCCAGCAGTTCCGGTGCGGCCCAGCCGCGCAGCACGCCCGCCAGTTTCCAGCACAGGTTGTGCACGTCGGCGAGGCCCGCGTTCATGCCGAGCCCGCCGAGGATGGGTACCGCGTGCGCGGCGTCACCCGCCAGCAGCGTCCGGCCCTGCCGAAAGCGCTCGGCGACAAAGGCGGTCATCACCCAGTGCTGGACCCGGACCACGTCCACCGGCACGTCGACGCCCGGGCCGAAGGCCCGCGCGACCAGCGCGGCATAGTCCGTCGCGGGATCCCGCGCGACCGGCCCGAACCAGGCCCAGCCACCCTCCGGATACAGCGGCATGACCGATCCGTTCGGGGTGAAGTAGACCCCGGCCGGTTGCTCCGCCGACCAGCGGCCGAGCTCGGCCTCGAAGACCACGGTGGTGGTCTCGCCGATCGCGCCGGGACCGGTGGTGGCGATGCCCAGCCGCTGCCGGAGATTGGAATTCGCGCCGTCCGCGGCGAGCACGTACCGCGCGCGCACGCGGGTCACCGCGCCGTCGCGGCGATCGGCGAGCTCCGCCACCACGCCGCCGGATTCCTCGGCCAGATCCACGCATTCGACATCGAAGCGCACCGGCGTGTCCGCGGCGGCGAGCAGGGTCGGTTCCAGCCGGTCCTGCGAGGTGACCACGCCTTGCTCGGGGCTCTCGGGGATCGGCGCGCGCACCCCGACCATGGCCTCGGTGCCGAAGTCGCTGTCGCTCAGGGTCTCCCGGAAGCGCACCCGGCCGTATTCGGGCCCGAAGGCGCGGCCGCGGACGGTCTCGGCGATGCCGAGCTGCCGGAAGATCTCCATCGACCGCACATTGACCAGCCGAGACCTGGGAAACGGCGACAGTTCGCGATGCCGCTCCACCAGCAGGGTCCGGATGCCCCAGCGGGCGAGCAGGGCGCGGGCGGTGAGTCCGACCGGACCGCCCCCGACGATCAGAACCTCGAACTCCTCCTCCGCCACCCTTCCGAGTGTGCGGCCGCGGTCGAAAACCGTCAATGACGGCCGGTTATGTCGATTTCGAGTGAGTCCTTGCGACCATATACTCGCGGACGTATATTCGTAGACGAGTAGGGAGGTGCCGGATGGCTCGTAAGCGCAAGGTCGCGAATCTCATGGGTCTGGCGGTGCTCTCCGCGGTGGTCGTGCAACCCATGCACCGCTACGAGATCGCCGCGAGGTTGCGGAACTGGGGCAAGGACAACGACATGAGCATCAAATGG
>NZ_JBSGBY010000106.1:0-17598 GCF_053601505.1 Nocardia sp. NPDC004722 | reverse complement strand
CTTCGCGGCCAGGGTCTCCAGCCGGTCGGCCCGCCGGGCCAGCAGCGCCACCCGGGCCCCGTTGCGGGCCAGCAGCAGTGCGGTGGCCTCGCCCATGCCGCTGGCGGCTCCGGCGATGACGGCGGTCCGACCGGTCAGGTTCTCGTAGCTCATGTCCGAAAGCTCCTTCGCTGTGTTGCTTTGAACTGCTGTGTTGCTTGTGAACTCATCCTGCAAGCGCGCGAAGGGCCCAGCGAGGGCACCGGTTTTCCTGGGTCTGCCAGTACCAGGATGGTTTCGTAGGCTGGGTGTCATGCAGACCGACCTGGGCGATTTCCTCCGTTCCCGCCGCTCCCGCATTCGTCCCGAGGACGCGGGCCTGCGGGAGTACGGCCGCCGCCGGGTCCCCGGCCTGCGTCGCGAGGAAGTGGCGCAACTGGCCGGCGTCAGCGTCGACTACTACATCCGCCTGGAACAGGGCCGCGGCAAACACGTCTCGGACGCGGTGCTCGACGCGGTCGCCCGCGCATTACGCCTGACCGATCCCGAACGCCTGCACCTCTACGCCCTGGCCCGCCCGAACGGCACCGTCGACGCCCACCCCACCACGACCACCGGCGTCTACCGCGACACCATTCGCCCGGGCGCGCGGCTGATCCTCGATTCCCTCACCGCCCCCGCCTTCATCCTCGGCCGCCGCATGGACGTGCTGGCCTGGAACACCATGGGCGACTTGGTCTCCGGCTTCTCCCGCGTCCCCGCCGCCGAACGCAACCAGGCCCGCTACCTGTTCCTGAATCCGGCCGCCGCCACCCTCTACCCCGACTGGGAGACCGTCGCCGCCGAAACCGTCGCCTACCTGCGCCGCGACGCGGGCCTGCATCCGGACGACCCGGAGACCGACGCGCTGATCGAGGCGCTCTCCGCCAGCAGCCCCGCCTTCCGCCGCCACTGGGACGGGCACCCGATCAAGGAGAAAACCTTCGGCGCCAAGCTCATTCATCACCCGGAGGTCGGCCCCCTGGAGCTGGGCTACGAAACCCTGCTGCTCCCAGGCGATCCGGACCAGCTCCTGGTCATCTACACCGCCCCGCCGGGCTCCCCGGCGGCCGCGGCCCTGTCCCGCCTGGCCGAACGGCATGCGGTGAGCGTGTGAATCTCAGTTCGTGGAAATGGTTTTGCGGTGGACCGGGCCGTGGGGTTCGGCGCAGTGGGGTTCGTGGTCGTGGTCGTCTTCGGGGCATTCGTCGTGGTCGGTGAAATCGACCTGGAGGACTGCGTGGTCGATGTGGTGCTTGTCGGCCAGCATGTGGGCGACCGAGGCGCGGACCGCCTGGCTGTCCGCGCCGGGGGCGACCAGGATGTGGGCCGAGAGTGACGGGACGCCGGAGGTGATCTCCCAGATGTGCAGGTCGTGGACCTCGACCACGGAGTCGACGGCGGCCATCTCGGCGCCGATCTCGACCGGGTCCAGGTAGCTGGGCGCGGCCTCGAGGAAGATCCGGCCCGAGGCGCGGACCAGGCCGACGCCGGCCTTCACCATGAGCACGACCACGATCAGGGTGGCGATGCCGTCGGCGCGGGCGAAGCCGGTGAGCATGATGATCAGACCGGCGACGGCGGTGGCGATGAAGGCGAACAGGTCGTTGAGGATGTGCTGGTACGCGCCCTCGACATTGAGACTGGTCCGGTTGGCGCGGCTGATCATCCAGCTGGCCAGCACGTTCACCACGATGCCGATCAGCGCGGTGACCAGCACCAGGCCGCCGGTCACGTCGGGCGGGTCGATGAGGCGGCGGATCGCCTCGTAGGTGAGCCAGGCCGCCAGGCCCAGCAGGGTCAGGCCGTTGGCCTGGGCGGAGAGGATCTCGGCGCGCTTCCAGCCGTAGGTCATGCGGCCCTCGGCGGGCTTGGCGGCCAGCCGGATCGCCCACAGCGCCAACACGATCGAGGCCGCGTCGGTCAGCATGTGCGCGGCGTCGGACAGCAGTGCCAGTGATCCCGCGATCAGGCCGACCACGACCTCACCGAGCAGAAACGCCACGATCACCGCCAGCGCGCCGGCCAGCCAGCGCTTGTCGCTGTCGGCGGTCGCGCCGTGCGAGTGCCCGTGATCGTGTCCGTGCTCGTGCGAATGCCCGCCCATAACCCTCCTCGGTAGTGCCCGACGAACACCATATGCATGAATCGCTATGTATGCAATATTCAGCCTACGAAAGATCCCGGAAGGTCATGAGGAACCCGGCACAGGCAATGAGGAACAGGGCCGTGAAACCGATCACCCGCAGCCACAGCCAGGGCCAGTCCCGGACCCACAGTCCGGTGAGCATGACCCCGACCAGCATCAACGCCCCGTAGAGCGGTGTTCGCTGCGGATGGCGACCCATATCTCCTGCATACCCCTGTTCCGACGATCAGTCATGCGCGCCGCGCTACAACCAGGGGATCTCCTCGGCGGCGTACCGGTAGGCGCGGAAGATCGCGTTCGAGACGCCCGGGAAGACCGCGGCCGTGTCGGCGTCCGGATACTCGGTGAACGACGGCACCACGTACTCCCACACGATCCGCCGCTCCCGGGTCACCTCGAAGATCCGCCCGAACGCCGCCTCGGTGACGAGCGTATTGCCGTTGGACAGCCGCTGCGCCCCGCCCATGTACGGGGTGAAGAACGCCTCGCGCGGCGAATCCTGGTAGGTCCACACGAGTTCGCCTGTCGCCAGGTCGATTTCGAGGACACGGCTGTAGGTCACCGATTCGCCGGTACGGAACGTGCCGTTGTCCAGCAACAGGATTCGGCCGTCACCGACGGGCGTGGCGTGGTGCTGCTGCGCGACGGTGCCGCGATCGGCGAGCAGCCGATAGCCACCGGTACCCCGGTCGATCACGATGACCGCCGACACGCTGCGCAGGCTCGCCACCACCGTGTTCTCGTCCAGCGGGTACACGCTGTTGATGAGCGGCCAGTGCTCGCGCCAGTAATGCGGTTGCAGCACAGCGTCTTCCGGATCCAGGTGCGCGGCGGCCTGCCACTCCCACAGCAGGGTGCCGTCCGCGGCGACCTCGCGGATCACATCGGCCCACACCACGCCGTCCGCCTCGCTGCCGGGGACACCGCCGCGAATGCGGGCCGCCGCCGCGCCGGTCAGCGGTTCGACCGCGGTGTAGAGGATGCGCCCGTCGTCGTAATGGTGGGCGTCGTGGTGCTGTAGGTCGTCGCGGTGCTCGGCGAGCAGGGTGCCGTCGGGGGCGTACTTCCCGAGCGAACCGCCGCTGTACTTGCGCCACATGGGAAACAGCACGCCGGCGGCGAGGGTCGCGCCGTTGTAGGCGAGGGAGCCGTCGGGCAGCAGCCGGGCATGGCGACCGGGGCGGTGGGGCAGCTGCCAGCGATGCACGCGCTCACCGGCCAGGTCGACCAGGTCGACGATGCCGTTTCCGGCCAGCGGCGCGTACAGGGTGTACCCGGGGAAGGCCAGCTCAAGGTCGCTGCCGATGAGTCCGATGCCCCGGCGCTTGAGGGTGTTCTGCTCCACGATTCCTCCAAATATTCAGACTCACTGAATATTCAGTAGATTGAGTCCGGGCTGAAGGTTTCCGATCGGCTCGAGGCAAAACCTGGGCCGGGACGAGACACCGCCGACAATGACGGGTCGGAGGAAAGGCGAGGGCGTGGAGAGCGAACACGGACGGTGGCGGCGACTCGGACGGGTCGTGCACGCGCGGCGGCTGGACGCCGGGCTGACCCTCGCGCGGCTGGCCGAAATGACCGAGCTGTCACAGTCTTTCCTGAGTCAGTTCGAGAACGGGCACAGCAATTCGAGCCTGCGCTCACTGCAACGGATCGCGGATGCGTTGGGCGTCAACGCGACCGAGTTGCTGGCCGCGGCGGACGACGCGCCGCGGTCGCCGGTGGTTCGGGCCGGAGACGACACCCGGCTGCCGCAATCCGAGGCGGCCGACGGGTCGGTGCGCTCGCTCGTGCACGGCGAACGGGATCTGCGGGCGCTGGAATTCACCGGTGGCGCGGGACATGGCGAACGCGAATTCACCCACGCCAACGATGAATTGATCTATGTCGTGCGCGGTGCCATCAGCGTGGTGGCCGATGGTGCCGAGCACGAGCTCGCGGCCGGGGACACCTTCTATTGCACGGGCGGGGTCGCTCATCGCTGGTGGGCGCATACGCCGGAGACCACGACACTACTCGTGTCGGTGGCCGACACGCTGGCGATCCGCCGCCGCCCGCACCGAAAAGCCTAGAATCACAAGGGTGGACGCGATTCTCAGCACCATCGGCATCGTCGCGGTCGTCGGCTTGGCGGGGGCCGCCTACGCGGCGTTCCTGCTGCTACGCGGGCGCAAGTAAGTTAGTTGGCCACCACCGGCCAGGGGTAGAAGGCCAGGTGGATGAGCAGGACCACGAGTCCGGCGAGCAGGATGGCCGCGACCGGGTGCGCGCGGCGCTCCAGATAGCCGACGGTGCGAAACAGCGTGGGGAACGGGACATCCCGGCTGAAGAACATGGCCAGGATGCTCGGCACGATCACCCACATGAGCGCGATCAGGCCGTAGAGGACGTACGCGCCCAGATACGAGTGCGGATGCATGCCGCGATCGGCCGCCGCGAACAGCACGCCGAAGACGTAGGTCCCGACGGCGGCGAGCAGGTAGCCCGCACCCAGCAGCGTGATCCGTGAATCCGTCTTGGTCACACGGCCGTTCACGGTGAGGGTGCGGCCCGCGACGGTTTGCACGACGGGCTCCGGCTTGGTCAGCTGTGGCACCGCGTAATAGGCGAGCAGCACGATCACCGCGACCACCACCAGCCGGACCCACGCGTGCTGGGTTTCGAGGTGCCCGATCGTATTGGAGATGGTCGGCCATCCGGCCAGCCTGAACACCGACGCGAGTTCGGACACGGCGATCGCCAGCCCCGCGAGGCCCCACATGCAATAGCCCCAGAATTCCACCGAGCGTCCCGCCGCCGTCGGCACGGCGTCGCTGCCGACATCCTCTGTCATACTGCCGGTTTATCATCAAAAATTGGCTCTACCTGCATGCATACCCAGTCGATATCGGGTTGGAACTGCCTCGACACCTCCGAGTACCGGGTGGTCGGTCTCGCGTCAGTCCCGATCGAAGAACGCCGCGATCGCCTTGACGAAACCGGCTCCGTCCTCGAGCGGCAGTGCGTGACCGGCCTCGAATTCGAGGTACTCGGCGGCGGGAATGGCATCGGCGACCTCGCGCTGCTCGGCGATCGGGACGACCTGATCGTAGGCGCTGCCCAGCACCAGCGTGCGGGCGGTGATGCGCGGCAACAGGTCCCGGATATCGGCCGAGCGGTCCGCGGCGATCTGGACCGCCTTGCGTGGATCGAGCAGATCGGTGAAAGCGGCCACGGTCTGCTCGAAGACCTCGGTGCTCCAGCCGGCGAGGGTCTCGGGACGCAGCACAGTCAAAGGCAGCAGCCGAGCGAGGGCGGCGATGTCGGTCCGCAGCAGGTGCTGCCACAGATCGAACACCGCCTTCCCGCGGGTCCCGGTGACTGCCCAAGGCGCGTGCAGCACCAGCGATTCCACCCGATCCGGGTGACGCGCCGCGAGCGTGGCCGCGGTCACCGCGCCCAGGGAATGCCCGGCGAGCCGGAAAGTGGTCAGCCCGGCATGGTCGGCGGCCGCCAATACCTGTGCGGCCAGGTCGTCGACGGTCACGGTGTCGGGCGCGGTGGTGGCGCCGGAACCGGCATAGTTGGGGGCGACCACCGTGAAGCGGTCGCTCAGTTCGGCGATCGACTCGGTCCAGTTGGCTTCGGCATGGGCGAAGGTGCCGTGCACCAGGACCACGCCGGGACCGGTTCCGGCGACGAGGTATTCGACATTGCTGGGGCCGGTGCTCAGGGCTACGGGCGCGAAAGGCATGAGTGTTCCGTTCTCGACAGGTCGGTGACCGACAGCGTGACTGCCCGTTCTGGCAGTCCGCTGTCAGGCCCGGACCGGCTTACTTGCCGTCGGCGGTGAGGCGGCCGGCGGTGCCCCAGCTGTCGGCGGGGGTCTCGTGAATCCAGACCTGCACGGCCTCGGCCGGGATCTGATAGGCGTCGACGAAGGCGTCGGTAATGCGGCGCACCAGGTCGCGCTTCAGCTCGACGGTGCGGGGACCCTGCTGCACGGTGACGATGGGCATGATGATTCTCCTCGGTGAAAAATGTTGGCATACAGGCCATTTCGGAGATCTTGATTCCGATATCCGATCCGTTCGGCGGCCTGAGAACAGTTCACCGGAATTCCGTGCGCCGACCAATGGGCAGGTCGTGAGCACAGCGATAAGCGATCCTTATCGCGAATCGGGCTCGGCCAGCAGCGCCCCGAGCAGGCGCAGATTCTGTGAGGCGGCATCCGCGCGCACCGCCAGCGCGATGGGCAGGGTCATGCCCGGATCCGCGAAGGGCCGGAAGGCAACCCGCGCGTTGTGCACCTGCCGGGCATTCGACTCGTAGACCACCGTCCACATGGGGGATCCCGCGCCGATGGCGGCCAGCGTGTCCTGCAGCGTGGTGGAGGTGGGCGCGGGCGTGGGCTCGAAACCCGCACGCACACAGGCGTTCAGGACCAGATCGACGAGAGCGGGATGATTGCGCCGCTCGGTCAGCCGCAGCGGGATCGGGGCAAGATCCGTCAGCCGCACCGAATCCGCCTTCGCCAGCGGGTGTTTCGCGGGCAACGCCACTACCAGCGGATCATCCCAAGCGGGCAGGAAATCCAGCTCCGGACTCTCCCCGGGCTCCGGCGAGCGCACGAACGCCGCGTCCAACCGCCCATCGGCCACCTGCGCCACCCGATCCCGCACCGGCACGGCCACCAGTTCCACCTGCACCTGCGGCGCCTTCTCCGCGAAGGCGTCCAGCACCGCGTCCAACCGCTCACCCAGCCCGGTCACCGTCCCGAGCCGGAACAGCTCGGCCCGCCCACCGGCGAGGTCGGCCACGCTGGCCCGCGCCTGATCCGCCGCCGCCAGCACCGCGCGTGCCGCGGGCAGGAACCGCAATCCGGCCTCGGTCAATCGCACCCGCCGCGGCGATCGATCCAGCAACTGCACCCGCAGGTCCCGTTCCAACCGCTGGATCTGCTGACTCACCGCGGGCTGCGCAATATGCAACCGCTCCGCCGCCCGCCCGAAGTGCAGCTCCTCGGCAACGGTCACGAAATACCGCAACTGACGCAATTCCACCGATTCATCCAAACATCACCGCTGTGGGTGGGCATGACGGGCGTGGACATCTTCCGGGTGCACGGTGATTACGTCGAGCTGCTGGATCAGCAGCCCGGGTATCTCTCCGCCTTCGAAGTGCTCGGAGCCTGGGACCAGCACGGCTTCGGCATCCAGCCGTGTGGCTTGCGCTCTCAATTGGGCCAAAGGCGGGCGGCCGGAATTGGGGTCGTAGACGACCATGCCTGAGAAGTCGTAGCCGAGTCGTTCTGCCAACCCGCGGATCTGTGACTCGTCCCAGAGCTGAGCGATGCCGGATACGTCGGTTCGCACATACCCGAGAGCTGTTGGCTTGTAACGCATTATAGCCTCCCTGTTCGTCTGCCATCGATTGCGATGTCGCCGTGAACCTCGAGATAGAACCCGGCATAGTCGTCCGACTCGTCGCTGTCCGATTGGAGTTCGAGCACGCCGCCAGGGAATACGAACAACCGTGCGCGCGGCACAACTCTTGTGTCGTCTGGTTCATCGGTCATGGCTGCCCCTTGTCATCCGTATTCGCAACGGTAGAAACAGCGGCGGGACGCCTGAACTGTGTCAAGGACACTTCGCCAGGCGTTTGAAATGCCCACGGCGTCCCGTCGGGACACCTACGGTCTTGATATGACTCAGCAGCGCCTGGAGACAGCGATGCTCAGGGCGGGGCTCGGCTCAGCCGCGCTTGCCGCTGCCGTTGGAGTGGACGCCAAGACGGTGAATCGATGGCTGGCGGGGCGAGTCCCGCATCGTCGAACCCGGCTCCAAGTAGCCACTGTGCTCGGGGAAGCGGAGGAGGCGTTGTGGCCGACTTCCCGGCCCGATACGCAGCCGGGTGCACCCGCCACGGCAGAGGTGCTGGCTGCGTATGCGCATCGTGCTGAGATACCCAACGATCTCTGGGTGTCGCTGGTGCACAACGCGACCGAGCAGATAGACATCATCGGCTATGCCTATCCGTTCGTCTTCGAGCTACTCCCGAAGGCATCCGAACTCATTGCGGCCAAGGCGAATGCGGGATGTGTGGTTCGGCTCGGGTTCGCCGACCCTGATTGTGATCACGTGGGGGAGAGGGACACGCTGGAGCAGATGGGAGGAACTCTCGCAGGCCGGATCCGCAACGCGCTGTCTATGCTGGGACCGCTGGCCGACACTCCCGGATGTGCTGTGGGACTTCACTCGACGCACCTGTACAACTCGGTATTCCGGTTCGACTCGGAGATGATCGTCACTCCGTACCTGTTCCGGGCCAGGGGCTACCAGCACACCGCGCTATACCTGCGAAAGTTGTCTCCCCACGGCATATTCGAGTCGTTCGCGGACCAGTTCGAGCAGATATGGGGCACGACGATTCCCTACTCGACTAGGCAAGGATTCGGCAATGGGCTCACGGCGTGACTATTACCGAGACCCGAACGCGCCCAAGCCGAATTCGCTCAAGCCGGGTGGGTCGGCACTGGTTGTGGATCAGGTCGGGCGAGTACTGATGCAGCGGCGAGGCGACTCGGGGAATTGGTCGCTGCCGGGCGGGATCATGGAGGTCGGGGAAACCCTGGAAGGTTGCGTGATTCGCGAAACCTACGAGGAGACGGGGCTGGATATCGAGATCACGGGTCTGCTCGGCATTTACACCGATCCCGAGCACGTCATCGAGTACTCGGACGGTGAAGTCCGACAGGAGTTCGCGATCGTCTACCTCGGCCGGGTGGTGGGTGGCGAAATCCGGGTTTCGCACGAGTCCACCGAGGTTCGGTTCCTTTCGCTGGACGAGTTGGCGGATCTGCCGGTGCACCCGACCGTGCGGTTGCGGCTTCAGCATCACCGTGAGCAACGGCCGACTCCGTGGCTGGGCTAGTGGCTCAGGCCAGATATTTTCCGTACCAGTCGGTTACGCGGCGCCAGGCTTCCGCGGCGGCGGTTGGCTGGTAGCGGGGGCCGGTGTCGTTGAAGAAGGCGTGGTCGGCGTTGTCGGCTACGAAGGTGTCGTGGAGGAGGCCCGCCTGGTCGAGGGCGGATTCGGCGGCGGCGCGGGTGGCGTCGACGCGGGAGTCGAGGGCGCCGTAGACGGCCAGGACGGCGGCCTTGGAGCCGGTGAAGTGGCCGCCTTCGGGGAAGGGGCCGTAGAAGGGGGTGGCGGCGGCGAGCTCGGGCGTTCCGGAGGTGAGCAGTAGCCAGGTGAGGCCGCCGCCGAAGCAGAAACCGGTGGCGCCCAGCTTCTTTCCGGGGACGCGGCGGCCGAGTTCGGTCAGGCCCGCGCGCAGGTCGGCGACGAAGCGGTCGTTGGAGATCTTGCTCAAGGCGGCGGTCGCGGCGGCGTCATCGGTGAACGTGCCGGTGCCGCCTTCCTCGGAGAGCAGGTCGACGGCCAGCGCGGAATAGCCGATACCGGCGAAACGGCCGGTGATGGAACGGATGTGGTCGGTCAGGCCCTTGTTCTCGTGGATCACCAGCACGCCGCCCTTGGGGGTGGCGGCCTGGGCCCACGCCGCCTGCAACGTGCGACCGTCGGGGCCGGGCAGGGTGATCGCGGTGGACGGCAGGGCTGTCGCTTTCCCCGGTGGCGGAGCCGACGAGGTGGGCGAGGCCGCCGCCGTCGTGCTCGGCGCGGCCTGCTTCGCGGACTCCCCACAGGCCGCGAGCAATGCCACCGCGGCCGGTGTCCCGATGCCCATCAGCCCCAACCGCCGCAGCGCTTCCCGCCTGCTGAGCAGGCCCTCCACGTGATCGGTGGCGATTTCCTCCGCGATATAGCGCTGCAGCGGCGTCATGCCCTCAGCCTAGGCGGCACCTCCGGCCCGGTCCCGGCGAAAACGCTGTGGATATGCTCGAGCCGCCGACTGTTCACCTGCGCCAATTAACAATCTCTGCGAGTCGCACGAATGTTCCTGTGGCATAACCGAACTGAAAGCGATGTGATCATGCGAGCGTTGCTCACCGCGGCCGCGGCCGTCCTGCTGGTCGGTGTTCTGGCAGGGTGCGACCCGGCCACCAGTACGCCCGGAGCCGCTCCGACGATCCAGTCTGCCCAGGCCACCCAGCCCGCGCAGGGCACCCCGGCCACCACTCCGGCCAAAACCACCACCCTCCCCAACCGCGACGACGTGAACGTCGATGCCCGCGACTTCGAGCAGCAGGGCCACTACTACTTCCAGTCGCCCAGCCAGAACATCAAATGCGGCATCTACGTGGACAACCTCAACACCGTCGGCTGCCAGCTGAAGAACGCCACCGTCATCCCCGCGGGTCTGAGCTGCGCCAACAACCCCGCCCACGAGGTGGCCGCCGCCGTGCAGAACGGCAAGGCGCAATTCATCTGCCTCAACCAGGGCGTCTTCGTCGGCCCGCCCATCGACGGCTCGACCACGCCCGGCATGCACGAGGGCGGCGGCAAGGTGCTCGAGTACGGCCAGACCATCGGCGTGCGCGGGGTGATCTGCGAATCCATGACCGCCGGCGTCCGTTGCAGCGTGGACGGCCACGGCTTCTTCATCGCCGCCGAGACCCAGTCCCTGTTCTGACCACCTACGATGGCGGCGTGAGCATCGATCCGCTGTCGGTGAATCGCCGAAACTGGGATGCCCGCGCGGGAATTCACGCCGCCAGCCGCTTCTATCGGGACCGGGACGCGAGCTTCTGGTTCGCGCCCTTCGAATGGGAGACCCTCGGCGAGCTGCGTGACCGCGACATCCTGCACCTGCAATGCCATCTCGGCACGGAGACGGTCGAATTCGCGCGGCGCGGTGCCCGCGCGGTCGGCCTGGACTTCTCGCCGGAATCGATCAAACACGCCCGCGAATTGGCCGGGGACACCGTCGAATACGTGTGCGCGGACGTCTACGACACGCGAACGGCCCTGCCGGACAGGGATTTCGACATCATCTACACCGGCAAAGGCGCGCTCTGCTACCTGCCGGACCTGACCCCCTGGGCACGGGTGATCGCCGACCTGCTGCGCCCCGGCGGCCTGCTCTACCTGGTCGAATTCCATCCCCTGCTGCACGCCCTCGGCCCGACCCCGCCACCCGGTGTGGACCCGGATCAGCTCCTGCTGCACGACGATTACCTGGCGGGCCGGGGCGCACAGCGCCGCGACAGCGTCCACACCTACACCGACGGCCCCGACCTCACCACCGACACCACCGCCTACGAATGGCGGCACGGTCTCGGTGAGGTCGTCAACGCACTGCTGGCCGCCGGTCTGACCGTCACCGGTCTCACCGAGTCCGAGACGCTGCCCTGGCCCCGCTGGCCCGGCATGGTCCAGACCCTCGACGGCTGGTGGAAACTGCCGCCGCAGGCCCCGATCATCCCGCTGCTCTACGGCCTTTCGGCGGTCAAACCCCAGCGGGTCTCGACCTTCGCCAGCCGCCAGTAGCCCAGCGCGATCGCCCACACCGCCACGAACAGCCCGACGATCACGAATCCCACATTGTTGAGATCGATTCCGGCGATCCACGCTGTGACCGGGTCGGTGAGATCCAGCTTGTTGTGCAGCACGCCGACCAGTTCGATGGTGCCGATGAGGAACGCCACCGCGATCGAGAGCCCGGTGATGGTCAGGTTGTAGTACACCTTGCGCACCGGATTCGAGAACGCCCAGTGGTAGGCGAAGTTCATGAAGGTGCCGTCGAGCGTGTCGAACAGGCTCATGCCGGAGGCGAACAGCAGTGGCAGGCAGATGATCGCGTACCAGGGCAGGCCCGCGGCCGCGCCGGACCCGGCCATCACCATCAGCGTCACCTCGGTGGCGGTGTCGAAGCCGATCCCGAACAGCAGCCCGATCGGGTACATCTGGCCCGGCCGGGTGATGGACTTGGTCAGCCGCCCCAGGATCCGGTTGATGAAACCCCGGTTGTCCAGGTGCTTTTCGAGCTCGTGCTCATCGAATTCGCCCGCGCGCATGGCCTTGAAGACCCGCCAGATCCCGGCCAGCGCCACCAGGTTCAGCGCCGCGATCAGATACAGGAAGCTGCCCGAGCTGAGCGTGGCGACCAGGCCGAGATCCTTCCGGGTCGCGGAGTCGTCATCGGCCAGCGTGGTCGCGAACCGCGCCCCGGCCGCGATGCCGAC
The DNA here is from genome assembly GCF_053601505.1 of Nocardia sp. NPDC004722. NCBI lineage: Bacteria > Bacillati > Actinomycetota > Actinomycetes > Mycobacteriales > Nocardiaceae > Nocardia > Nocardia sp. NPDC004722. Next base: position 5,304 of record NZ_JBSGBY010000106.1, on the reverse strand, counting down.
CGCCAGCAGCACCACCACGGTCGAGTGCCCGAGCGCGAACCAGAAGCCCACGGACACCGGCCGTTTCCCGTCCGCCATCAGCTTGCGGGTGGTGTTGTCGATGGCGGCGATATGGTCGGCGTCGAAGGCGTGCCGCATGCCGAGCGTGTAGGCGGTGACGCCCAGCCCGACGCCGAACACCTGGGTGCCGACCGTGTAGTGCCCGGGCAGCACCAGCGCGAACAGAATCCCGAACGCCACCACGTGCATGACGGCGATGGTCGCGAGCAGTCCGCCGGTGCGGATCCAGTCGCGGCGTTCCCAGCGCAGGGCGGGAACAGGGTTGGGTACAGACACAGAGCAGCCTTCCAGCACCTCGTGGAACGGTTCAACGGTGCCGTGGCCGGTCTCCTGGCTGACGGGTCGAACACCGGCGCGCCTGGCCTTCCGGAATCTGGATTCCGTGACCCCTGCCCCCGAGGACAGGACGACGCATCGGCTAACCGATCACAGTGGCGAGGGCCGTGCCGGATTCACACCGGCTTCCCGAACACCACGGCGACCCTCACAGTAGGGGCCGCCGTGGCATCACCCGACAGCCGGGGTTCAGGACAGCGTGATGACGGTCAGGCTGCCGTCGGCGTGCTGGGCGCGCAGCCGCTTCTTGTCGAACTTGCCGACGCTGGTCTTGGGGACCTCGGCGATGAACGTCCAGTGCTCCGGCAGCTGCCATTTGGCGAACTTGGGGGCCAGGAAGTCGCGCAGCTCTTCGGGTTTCGCTTCCGAGCCCTCGACCAGCACGACCGCGACCAGCGGCCGCTCGTCCCACTTCTCGTCGGGGATGCCGATGACCGCGGCCTCGGCGACGGCCGGATGCCCGACCACCGCGTTCTCCAGATCCACCGACGAAATCCATTCGCCGCCGGACTTGATCACGTCCTTGGACCGGTCCACCAGCGTCAGATAGCCGTTCGGGCTGATCTTGCCGACATCGCCGGTGCGCAGCCAGCCGTCGTCGAACTTGTCGGGATCCACCTCGGCGCCGGAGGGGGAGTAGTACGACCCGGTGATCCAGGGCCCGCGAACCTCCAGCTCGCCCAGCGCCTCTCCGTCATTGGGCAGCACGCTGCCGTCGTCGCCGACCAGCCGCGCCTGCACGCCCGCCGGGAACCGGCCCTGGGTGTAGCGGTAGGCCCACGCCTCCTCGCCCTCGGACCCGGCCGGCGGGTGGCCGACCGAACCCAGTGGCGAGGTCTCGGTCATGCCCCACGCGTGCAGCAGCTTCACGTGGTGACGCTCCTCGAAGGCCCGCATCATCGACGGCGGCACCGCGGCGCCGCCGACCACACAGGTGCGCAGGTACGAGATGTCCTGCGGCTGCGCCTGCAACGCCGCCAGCACGCCGCCCCAGATGGTGGGCACGGCCGCGGCGAAGGTCGGCTTCTCCTGCTCCATCATCTGCAGCAGCGGCGCGGGCTGCAGGAAGCGGTCGGGCATGAGCACATTCGCACCCGACATGAGCGCCGCGTACGGGATGCCCCAGGCATTGGCGTGGAACAGCGGCACGATGGCCAGCACGGTGTCCGCGGCGGTGAAGCCCATGCCGTTGGGGGAGATCACCTGCATGGCGTGCAGCCAGTTGGAGCGGTGCGAGTACACGACGCCCTTGGGGTCGCCGGTGGTACCGGAGGTGTAGCACATGCCCGCCGCCGACCGCTCGTCGATGACCGGGAAGTCATAGCTGTCCGATTGCGCGGCAAGCAGTTCCGCGTACGCGTGCACGGTGACGCCCTCGGGCGCGGTCACGGTCGCGACATCCCCGTTGGCGACGATGACGTGGCGCACCGTCTTCAGATTCGGCAGGTACTGGTTGAACATCGGCACCAGCGAGCCGTCCACGATGACCACCTGGTCCTCGGCGTGGTTGGCCACGTACACCAGCTGCTCGGGGAACAACCGGATGTTCAGCGCGTGAAGCACCGCCCCCATCGCGGGCACCGCGATGTAGGCGACCATGTGCTCGTTGTTGTTCCACATGAACGTGCCGACCCGATCGCCGACGCCGATGCCCAGGTCACGCAGGGCATTGGCGAGGCGGGCGGCATCCTGGCCGATCTCGCGATAGGTCTGGGTGCGGACGCCGTCGCCGGTCCAGGTGGAGACGTGGCTGTCGCCCTGGAAGGTGGACGCGTAGCGCAGCAGTGTCGCGAGTGACAGCTGCTCGTCCTGCATGGTGCTCAACATTTCCCAACCGCTCCTTGCATGTACCTACTGGAGAGTGAACTGAGTCACTAGCGGCGAGCCTAGCTGAATTCGGACACGGTCGGTCGGGGGCCTGCGAGTACCGAAAATCTCGAGCTGCGGGCGGCGGACCCCACCTCCGCCACCCGCAGCTCGTGCCGACCCGCCGCCGCCCAACACGACGACCAGCCGGCTCCGCGGTCCTGATCGGCGTCGACGTGCTGACGCAGCCCCCTGCGGCGGCGCAGAATAGCCAATCACTAACCAGGACAAGCAAATTGGAGCAAGAACTTCCGTGAATATATTGAGTCCGGCACCGGGCTGTCCAGTCGGGGACAGCGTCGCAGGTCAGACCCTACTCACTGGCCCGGACAGTGAGCCGTGAGCGAGGTGAGCGTGCGCTTGCTCACAAGCGGTGGCCGAAAATACCGATTGACTGACCGGCGATGTCTGCATGACCAGCGAGAACGGCCTCTAACGTGGTGGTTATGCAGCGAGAGCCGTCCATCCTGATCATCGGTGCCGGGTTCGCCGGACTGGGCCTGGCCCTGGAATTGCGGCGGCACGGTCTGACCAACTTCACCATCCTGGAGAAGGCCGCGGATCTCGGCGGCGTGTGGCGCGAGAACACCTATCCGGGGGCCGCCTGCGATGTGCCGTCGCCGCTGTACTCGTGGTCGTTCGAGCCGAAATCCGATTGGCCGCGCCGGTTCTCGCAGCAGGCCGACATCCACGCCTATATGCGGACGGTCGCCGAGAAGTACGACCTGCCCGCCAAGATCCACTTCGGCAGCGAGGTCATCGACGCGGAATTCGATGAGCAGGGCGGCATCTGGCGCGTGCGCACCGCCGACGGCGTCACCCACGTCGCCGACATCCTCATCCCCGCGGTCGGTCAGCTCTCCCGCCCGGCCCTGCCCAACCTGCCCGGCATCGACACCTTCACCGGTGCGGCGTTCCACTCGGCCGAATGGGATCACTCGATCGATCTCACCGGCAAGCGGGTGGCCTGCATCGGCACGGGAGCCAGTGCCATTCAATACATTCCGGCCATCCAGCCGCGGGTCGCACAGCTGACCCTGTTCCAGCGCTCGGCCGCCTGGGTGCTGCCCAAGTTCGACACCGAATACACGCCGCTGCATCACGCCCTGTTCAAGCACGTGCCGGGCACCCGGCTGGCCGAACGATTCGCCATCTGGGCCTTCTTCGAGGTGATGGCGTTGGCGCTCACCGATGTTCCCGCCATCAAGACGCCGGTCATCGCCATCGCCGACCGGCATCGGGCCAAGCAGGTTCCCGATGAATCGCTGCGCGCCAAGCTGACTCCCGATTACGCGGCCGGTTGCAAGCGCGGCCTGTTCTCCAACGAGTACTTCCCCGCGCTGGCCCAGGACAATGTGCGGGTGGAGACCGCCGCCATCGAGGCGGTCACGCCGACCGGTATCCGCACCGCCGACGGCGTCGAGCACGCGGTCGACGTGATCGTCTACGGCACCGGGTTCAAGGGCACCGAGTTCCTCGCGCCGATGAACATCTATGGGCTGCAAGGCCGCAAGCTGTCCGACGAGTGGACGGAGGGCGCCCGCGCCTTCCTCGGCATGTCGGTGCCCGGCTTCCCGAACCTGTTCATGATGTACGGCCCGAACACCAACGTCGGGTCGGGCTCGATCATCTACATGCTGGAGTCGCAGGCCCGCTATATCCGGCAGGTGATCGAATACCTGGCGGTCCGGCCGGGCCGGTTCCTGTCCGCCCGGCCGGAAGCCGAGCAGGAATGGGACGACTGGCTGCAGCGGCGGCTGAAGGACACGCCGTGGAACTTCTGCTCGAGCTGGTATCGCAATGCCGCGGGGCGGATCACCAACAACTGGCCGGGCGCGACGCTGCTGTTCCGCTGGAAGACAAAGGCATTCGCGGCGTCGGACTATGCCGAGGGGCAGGCGGCGGGCCGCTAGCGGCCCGCCAGGCATAGGTCGAAGCTATGTCGACATAGAAAATTGCCTTCTACCAGGCAGTCTGGGCCGGGCGCAGGCTGAAGGCATGATCATCCAGCGCTCTCGCCCCGCCCTCATCGAGTGGCTCGGCTATGTCGTGGGCCGACCCATGCCCCTCGACCTTCAGGACTGGGTCCGCCGCGACCTCACCGGAAACCACGCCTACGCAAGGCATCTCGCCCGGGGCATGGTCCCCTTCCTCCCCATCTTCGCGGCCTTCCTGATCTTCTTCCCCGGCCCCGTCTGGATCCGCCTCGCCATGACCCTGTTGTCGCTGATCCTGGCCCTCTTCTACTGCGCCGCCTACATGGCCCCCAACCGCGCCCACCGCCTCGCCCAGCACCACCTCCCCGCCACCCTCGACGCCCCCGGCATCCTGCACGCCACCCCCGTCGAGCGTGCCCGCTACACCGCCAACCACCCGCACTGACCGGCCCGTCCCCGCGGATGCGGCCCCTGACGCCTCCTCCGGGTAGACTCCCCGACGACCAGGCCGGTCACCCCGACCAGCCCTCGTAGCTCAGGGGATAGAGCACCGCTCTCCTAAAGCGGGTGTCGCAGGTTCGAATCCTGCCGAGGGCACAGGCAAGATTCTCGATTCCTTCGGTCCGTTCCTTCGGGTCCGATGTGAATACTCAAACTGACTTGCGATCATTTCAGAAACTGGTCCGCTGACCATTTCTGCGTGATCTAATGCTGCCCAACGCGGGTGTGGCAACGCCTCGGCGACCATGTCGAGGGACACCCGAGGCAAGTGGGAGAAACGATGGTGGACAGTAATATTCGGCGGGCAGCCGGGTCGGTGGCCGCGCTCGCGGTGGCGGCCGGGTTCGCGGCCGTGGTGATGCCCGGCACGGCCGCGGCCGCCTCGGGAACCGTCACCTGGAACGACGGGAACAGCAAGTTCACCCGGACGGTCTCCGACACCAACCCGATCCCCGGCGAGACCATCACCGTCACGACGATGTGGGAGCGGACCGGCATCCCGGTCGAGTAGGCCGGACCATCCACAACCGTCCACAGGCCATTGGGCTGACCGATCACGCGACTGACACTGCCGTCGGACCAGGCGAATTGGCCCAGCGACGGT
>NZ_JBSGBY010000105.1:0-17636 GCF_053601505.1 Nocardia sp. NPDC004722 | reverse complement strand
GGTCCAGGCGGATTCCTGCGCCTCGGTGTTGGTAGGCGGGCTCGTAGTACGCCTCCGGCGTGCCCAATCGGCGGCCGAGCGCGAGGAATCCGGCGACGTCGAGATCCAGCCCGCGCAGCAACACGATCTTGTCGCGGTAGACCGTCTTGCGCAGCAGCTGAACGTCTTCGGCGTTGTCCGGGTCGAAATTCTCGGCCACCAGGCCCATCCCCGGCTGCGGTGTCAATCTCACGGGTTCCTCCGATCTCGGTTGCGGCCAACGGAAGGGGTCGCGGTATCGGTTCGCCCGGTTCCCCGGCGGCGCGGGTTTGTGATCTGTTCGACAGCCGGGAACCGGAGCGCGCCGGAATCCGACGGCTGTGGTGTGCTCTCCGCAATCCGCGCGACGTCGCGCCTCGCTCCCGGACCCCGTCCCCGCCGCCTCGGCACCGCGTTCGTGCTGGCCGGAACCCTGCTGGCCGGTGCGCTGTCCGGCTGTGGGACCGCGACGAAAGACGCCGCGCCCGCCGATCTTTCGCAGGCTCCCCTGACCGCCGCCAAGACCGCCTATCCGCTCACGCTCGACAACTGTGGCCGCAGCCTCACCTTCGACAAGGCGCCCAGCCGGGTGCTGCTCACCAACGGCGCGTCGGTCGCCGAGGCCGAAAGCTTCATCACCCTCGGTTTGCAGGACCGCGTCGTGGCCAACAGCCAGTCCTACGGCATCTCCGATCAGCCCGGCATGGCCGACGCGGTGGCGGCGCTGCCCACCGGCGGGCTCACCCTCAACGAGAACAGTGCGGTGCCGCGCGAGCAGATCCTGGCGCGCAAACCGGATCTGGTGGTGTCCACCTGGTACGGCGAATTCGACGACAAGATCGGGTCCATCAGCCGGGACGCGCTGGCGGCGGCCGGAATCCCGGGGTTCGTGGATCCGGCCAACTGCGCGCTCGGCAATCCGAACGCCACCGCCGCGGACAAGGAGAAAGCCAAGAGCCAGACCGTAGACGCCTCCTTCGACCTGCTGCTCACCCTCGGGCGGATCTTCGACGTACAGCAGCGGGCGGTGGATTATGTTCAGCAGCAACGGGATCGGATCGCGGCGACCCAGCAGCGGGTCGCCGGGCAGTCGCGCCCCAACGTGCTGCTGGTCTACCCCGGCATGGCGGCGATGAACTCCAACGGACTGCCCGCCGTCTTCGGCGGCGGCATCTACGACGATGTCATCAACCGAGCAGGCGGGCGAAACCCCTTCGGCGGCAAAAGTTCCGAGGAACTCGCCGACGTGAACGCGGAAGCGCTGGCCGCGAGCCCGGTCGATCTGGTGGTGATCGGCCGCTACCGAGCCGACGAGGACGCGGCGAAGATGGCCGACGAACTGTTCACCAAGTTCCCGCAGTGGGCAGCCTCGAAGAACAAGAAGTTCATCACCCTGTCCGACAGCCCCTACCTCGGCCCCCTCAATGCCGTCGCCATCGAGAAAATCGCCGATGCGCTTCACCCGCGCGGCTGAGCGCCGGTCCAGGCTGACTCCGACGTCCGGCGGTCCGCATCCGGTGTCTCGCAGGGCTTTCGGGCCGCTGGTCGCCGCGCTGTGTGGCGGGCTGGCGGTTGCGATCGTGGGGGCTGTCGCCTTGGGCACCGTCAGCGTCTCGCCCTCGGAGGTGCTGCGGGTGCTGGGCGCCCATCTGTTCGGCGGCGCATCCGCAGATCCGCTCACCGATCAGATCGTGTGGAGTTTCCGCGCGCCGCGTGTGCTGCTGGCCGCGGTCGCGGGGGCCGGGCTGAGCTTGGCCGGACTGTGCCTGCAGAACCTGGTGCGCAATCCGCTGGCCGACCCCTATCTGTTCGGCGTCACCTCCGGCGCGTCGCTGGGGGCGGTGCTGGCCATGACCACGACGGCGGTGGCGGCCACCGGATTCGGGGTCACCGGAAGCGCTTTCGTGGGGGCGCTGCTGAGTCTGGCGCTGGTGTTCGCGCTGGCGCAGCGGGGCGGGCGATTGCTCGGCGCGGATCTGCTGCTGGCCGCCATCGCGGTGTCGTACCTGGGCACGGCCGCGACGAGCTATTTGCAACTGCGCGCCAAACCCGCCGAACTGCGCGGCGTGATGTTCTGGCTGCTCGGGTCGCTGACCGGCGCGAGCTGGTCGAGCCTTATCGCGCCGACGGTCGCGGTGGCGGCGGGGCTGGTGGTGCTGCCCGCCCTCGCCCGTGGCATGAACGCGCTCGCCCTCGGCGATGACACCGCGGCCGGGCTCGGCATCAACCCGAACCGCCTGCGCATCTGGCTGCTGGTCGTCTCCGCCCTGCTCACCGCGACAGTGGTCGCCGCGGCGGGCGGCATCGGCTTCGTCGGCCTGATCGTCCCCAATGCCGCACGCCTGCTGGTCGGCCCGGATCACCGCCGCGCCCTACCGGTTTCGCTCCTGCTCGGCGCGATCTTCTTGGTGCTGGTGGACCTGGCGGCCCGAACCGTGGACCGCCCCAACGAGATCCCGATCGGCATCCTGACAGCGGCCCTGGGCGCGCCCGCCTTCCTGGTGCTGCTGCGACGTGGAAGGAGCCGCGCACTATGAGAAATGCGCAGCACGCCAAGAGAATGCGCGGGATCGCGTGAGGATCTCCGTGACCGGGCTCGGGGTCACGATCGATGCCGCGCCGATTCTGAGCGCCGTGGATCTCGAGATCGCGCCGGGCTCGTTCACCGGCCTGGCCGGGCCCAACGGATCGGGCAAGTCCACCCTGCTGCGCTGCCTGTACCGCGCACTGCGGCCCAGCGGCGGCGTGGTGTCCATAGGCGACGAGGACGTGTGGCGCACCAGCGCCCGCCGGGCAGGGCAGCGCACCGCGGTCGTCGCCCAGGACCATGGCCTCGACCACGGCTTCTCAGTGCTGGAAATGGTTGCCATGGGCCGGATTCCGCACCAGGGCGCGTTCGGCCGCGACAGCTCGGCCGACCGGGACATCGTGCACACGGCACTGGAACGAGTCGGCCTGGCCCACGCCACCGGACGCGTCTTCGCCTCCCTCTCCGGCGGCGAACGCCAGCGCGCCCTCCTCGCCCGCGCCCTCGCCCAGCAGACACCGGTACTGCTGCTCGACGAGCTCACCAACCACCTCGACCTCGGCGCCCAACTCGAATTGCTGGAACTGGTCCGAGATCTCGGCCTCACCACGGTGGCCGCCCTGCACGACCTCGACCACGCCCTCGCCTACTGCGACCACCTGATCCTGCTCGCGAACGGCGAGGTAGTGGCCACCGGCCCACCCACCGAAACCCTCACCCCCGACCGAGTCGCGGCCCTGTTCGGCGTCCGCAGCCGCATCGTCAACCACCCCCTCACCGGCCGCCCCCATTTGGTCACAGCCCCTCCCGCCACCACGTCGGCGGACCCCGAACCCGCGACGGCCGCACCTGACCCCAGCCTGGCGCAGTCCCACCCAACACCGGCGGTGCCCGAATCCGAACCGGCCCCACCGAAATCCGCCCGGGCCAAGTCCCAGCCCGAGCGAGCAGTGCCCGAACCCACCCCTGCAGAAAGGGATCCCCTCGGATGACCGAACCCGCGAGCAGCGAGACCGGCTCTACTCCCAGCTCGTCGCGCTCGTCCCGGCCCACCGGGCGACCTGATGACGCGGCACCGTCCTCCGAGCTTCCCGGCCAACACGCCTGTCGGACAACACCGTCCGGGAGCGGCGACCACCACAACGCACCGATGGACCTCTCCGAGACCGGCAGTCGAACCGGCGGCGGGGCAGCACTTGCCGGGGCCGGTGAGCGACGCGGTGGCGAGGTAGCGGCTGTCCAGACCGGTGGGCGAGGTCAGGGCGTGACGGTGTCGGTCGGGGCGGCTTTGGTCGGGGCGGTGGCGCTCGTGGTCGCGGTCAGCGTCACCGTTGGGGATCGTGCGTATCTCGACCAGGGTCTGTCCTATCCGGGCGGGGCGGCCGCTGCCACGTATGCCCTGTTGCGGTTGATCGCTTGTCTGGCGGGCGGATTCACGCTGGGGTCGCTCGTTTACGCCTTGTTCTGCGCCGCCCCTACCGAGGGCGGGCGGATGGGGGTGGATGGGTATGCGGCGGGGCGGATCGCGGAACGGGCCGCGATGGTGTGGGCGTTGAGCGCGGTTGTGCTGGTGCCGGTCACCGCGGCGGACGCGGCAGGGATGTCGCTCGGGACCGCCGTGCGACTGCGGGCGCTGCCGCCGCTGATCGAGGCGGCCGAGAAGCCCAAGGCGTGGCTGGTGGTGGCCGTGCTGACGGTCGCGGTGGCGGTGCTGTTGCGATTGACGTTGTCGTGGAACAGCTTGTTCGGGCTTGCGGGAATCAGTGCGGTGGCGGTCATCTCACCGGCGGTGGTCGGCAATGCCGGGGAGGGGCCCAACCATGACTACGCGACCGGCGCGGTCATTCCGTTCACCATCGCGCTGTCGCTGCTGGCCGGGGTGAGCTGGAACGTCCTCGGTCAGTGGCGGCGCGTCGGCGGGCCCGAGAGCGTGCGGCGGTTCCAGGTCGCGCTGCGGCGGTACCGGATCATCGTGGCCGTGGCGATCGGCGTCATGATCCCGACGGCCGGGGTGCTCATGCTGATCCTGGACCCGCCCAGCGCATTCGGCGGAAGCTACTCCTGGCTGGCGCTGGGCGCGGCACTGCTGCTGGCCGCCCACCTGGCACTGATCTGGTGGCTGGGTCGAGCGGCATCCCGATCACCGTTCATCCCATCCGTCTTGGCCAGCGCGGCGGCGACCGAGGTGGTGTGGCTGGGTATTTCGGTCGCCATGGCGATCCAGCCCGCACCGGCGTTCGCCAACCGCTCGTTCACCGCGCTGCAGGTCTTCCTGGGCTTCGATCTACCGCATCCGCCGGATGTCTGGCGGCTGTTCACCGTCTGGCGCTTCGACGTCGTCCTGGGCACGGCCGCGATCCTGCTGGCCGCCGCCTACCTCGCGGGAGCACGCCGCCTGCACCGTCGTGGCGACGACTGGCCACGCTGGCGCACCCTGTCGTGGACGCTGGGCTGCCTGGCGCTGCTGCTGGTGACGTCCTCCGGTATCGGCGCGTACGGGTACGGCATGTTCAGCGTGCACATGATGACGCATATGGCGCTCAATATGTTCATCCCGGTGCTGTTGGTGCTGGGTGCGCCGGTGACACTGCTGCTGCGCGCCGTACCGCCCGCCGGGCGCGCGGGGCAGCCGGGGCCGCGCGAATGGGTACTGTCGCTGATGCATTCGCGGTTCACCCGCGTGCTGAGCAATCCGATCGTGTCGCTCATCATTTTCGTGGTCTCGCTGTACGGCCTTTACTTCACGCCGCTGTTCGATCAGCTGATCCGCTTCCACTGGGGGCACCTGCTGATGAACATCCACTTCCTCATCACCGGATACCTCTACTACTGGGCCATTATCGGCATCGATCCCGGGCCCAAGCGGCTGCCACATCTGGGCCGGTTGGGCATGTTGTTCGCGATCATGCCGTTCCACGCCTTCTTCGGGGTCGCGGTGATGTCCTCGGACACCCTCATCGGCGCGGACTTCTACCCGCAGCTCCAATTGGGTTGGATGCACGACCTTTTGGCCGATCAGCGCCTCGGCGGCACGCTGGCCTGGATCTCCGGTGAGGTGCCGGTGCTGCTGGTGGTGGGCGCGCTGCTGTCGCAGTGGGCCAAGCAGGAGCGCAAGGAGGCGGCCCGGTTCGACCGGCACCAGGAGGAGTATCCGGAGGACGATGAGCTGGCCGCCTACAACGCCATGCTCGACCAGCTCAGCGCCCGCCGCCGCTAGCTCCGACCCCGAAAGTTCCGCAGCCGCAGGCTGTTCCACACCACGAACAGCGACGAGAACGCCATCGCGCCGCCCGCCAGCAGCGGATTCAGCAGGCCCGCCATCGCCACCGGGACCGCGGCCACGTTGTATCCGAACGCCCACATCATGTTTCCGCGAATGGTGCGCAGGGTGGCGTGGGCGAGCTCGATGGCGTCGGGCACCGCGGCCAGGTCCTCGCGCACCAGGATCATGTCGGCCGCGCCGATCGCCACATCGGTGCCGCGCCCGATGGCCAACCCCAGATCGGCGGTGGCCAGGGCGGGACCGTCGTTGATGCCGTCACCGACCATCGCCACCCGGTGCCCCTGCGCGCGCAGGCTGCGCAGCACCTCGACCTTGCCCTCGGGCAGCACCTCCGCGATCACCTCGGAGATACCTACCTCGTCGGCGATCGCCTGGGCCGCGAAGGCATTGTCGCCGGTCACCAGCAGCGTGCGCAGGCCCAGCCCGTGCAGCCGCGCGACCGCGTCGGCCGCGCCCGGCCGAGCAGTATCCGCAACCGCGAGCACCGCGACCGCGCGACCGTCCACCGCGAAGTACACGGCTGTGCGCCCGAATCGCTGCTCCCGCTCCAACACTCGCGCCAGCGCCGAAGGAATGGGCACGCCCGCCTCGGCGAACAGGGCCGCGCGACCGATCAATGCCGCACGACCGTCGACCTGCCCGCGCGCGCCCAGTCCGGGCAGCGCCACGAAATCGGTGACCTCGGGCAGTGATTCACCGGCCGCGCGACCGTACGCGGTGATCGCGGCGGCCACGGCATGCTCGGAGGCCGCCTCCAAACCGGCTGCGAGAACGATGATCTCGGCGCGGTCCTCACCCTCCACGGTGTGCACCGCCACCACGGTCATCGCGCCCTCGGTGAGCGTCCCGGTCTTGTCGAACACTACCGTGTCGACCGTCCGGCTGGCCTCGAGCGCGTCGTGCCCCTTGATGAAGACACCCAGTTGAGCGCCGCGCCCGGACGCCACCATGAGCGCGGTGGGCGTGGCCAGTCCGAGTGCGCACGGGCAGGCGATCACCAGCACCGCCAGGCCCGCGCCGATCGCCGCGTCCAGACCCGCGCCGCTCACCATCCACCCGGTGAAAGTCGCTGCGGCCAAGGCCAAGACGACCGGCACGAAGACCCCGGAGATGCGGTCGGCCAGCCGTTGCAGCCCCGCCTTCCCGGCCTGCGCCTCCTCGACCAGCCGAATCATGCCCGCGAGCCGGGTCTGCGCGCCGACGGCCGCCGCCTCGACCACCAGGCGACCGGTCAGCGACACCGTGCCGCCGGTGACGGCCGAGCCGGGCCCGACCTCGACCGGCGTCGACTCCCCCGTCATGGCGGAGGCGTCGACACTCGAATGCCCCGACACCACCAGGCCGTCGGTGGCGATGGTCTCGCCCGGCCTGGTCAGGAACCGCGCGCCCTCGGTCAATTCCTCGATGGGCACGGTGATCTCGCGGTCGTCGCGGGTCAACACCGTGACATCCTTCGCGCCCAGCGCCGCCAGGGCGCGCAATGCGCCACCGGCGCGACGCTTGGCCTTCGCCTCGAAATACCTTCCGGCGAGCACGAAGACGGTGACGCCGCCCGCGACCTCGAGATAGATGGAATCCGCGTGCAGGATCGCGTTCCACACGCCGTGCACCGGCGCCGGATCGCGGTCCCGGAACAGCAGCGTGACGATCGACCACAGTGTCGCCGAGGTGATGCCCAGCGATACCAGGGTGTCCATGCTGGTCACCCCGTGCCGCAGCCCCGCCAGCGCACGCCGGTGCAGCGGCGCGGCCGCCCATCCGACGATCGGCGCGGCCAGCCCCAGCAGAATCCATTGCCAGCCGGTGATTCTGGTGCTCGGCTCCACCGCGAACATGATCGACAGATCGGCCAACGGGAAGAACAGCAGCAGCGCCACCAGCAGTCGCCGGAACAGGTCGGCGGCGGCCCGGTCCTCGGGCTCGGTGTCGAGTATCGGTGTCGCGCCGGTGATCTCGCTCGCGCCGAAACCGGCCGCGATCACGGTGTCGCACAGCTCGCGCGCGCCCAGTTCCGGCGGCGCGTCCACGGTCGCCACCCCGGTGGCCACGTTCACCGCCGCGGTCACCCCGTCGAGCCGGTTGAGGGCCCGCTCCACGCGCGCCGAACAGCTGGCGCAGCTCATGCCGGTCACCGCCAGCCGCACCCGTTCGGGAGCGGGTGCGAGCAGTGTCGAATTCCCCACAGTCACAGTCTCTTTCGTCTAGGCGGCCGGGTCGTGCCGGGACAGGTGTGAGGTGCGGCGGCCACCGCGACCGCCCTGCGGCACCGGGACGGGCTGATGCTCGCGCCCGCCGCGCTCCGGCTCGCCGTCCAGGTGCCTGCGCAGCAGCACCGCCACCGCCAGCCCCGCGACCACCACCAGATGCGAGGCCACCCGGGCCAGGGTGGTCTCGTGCCGGGCCAGGTCCAGGACCACGAACAGGCCGACGACGCCCGCGAAACCGGCCAGGATCGGGATCAGGCCCGCCGCGGCGCGGGTGCGCAGCGCGCAATAGACCATGCCGATGCCCAGGGCCAGGTTCCACGCGGTGCTCTCGTTGAACAGATGCCCCGCGCCGGACTGCCCGAGATGGTCGGTGTGCACGCCCATTCCGGCACCCGCCAGCTGCGCGATGCCCAGCGCGCACTGCACCGCGCCGATCGCGCCGAGCAACAGTCGCAGCCGCTCGAGCCGGTCATCGCGATCGCCCGGCAGCACACCTTCGGCAACCGCGCGGGTCACGATCAGGTCGGTGAGATCGGGGGTTGGCGTCACCGGGCGCATACGCAGTCCCCGGGTGGCGGCCACCGCCGCGTGGTACCACTCCGCGCACCCGGCGCACTCTTCGAGATGCGCGTCGACCTGCGCCGACGGCACCGGCTCGGGTTCGCCGTCGATGCGCGCGGACAGCGCTTCCTGACACACTTCGCACTTCACGTCGAAAGGTGTCGGATATTCGGGGCACAAAGTTCCCGGGTCCCACTGTGACATTGTCGGCAGTCAGCGAGTTTGCCGGTCGGCGTGCGGATCCGACTATGGTGAGCCGGTGCACTCGGCGTCCAATGATGCCCGGATCGATGTGCTCGCGATGGCCGCCGCGCAGGGTGACAGGCGCGCCACCGAGCAATTCATCCGCGCGACCCAAACAGATGTGTGGCGCTTCATCGCGCACCGGACCGACGCCGGCCGTGCCGACGACCTGACCCAGGACACCTACCTCCGAGCCCTCGGCAGCCTGCATCGCTTCGAGGGCCGCTCGACCGCGCGCGCCTGGCTGCTGTCCATCGCGCGGCGCGTGTGCGTCGACGAGATCCGCACCGCCATGGCGCGACCGCGGGTGTCGTGGAGCGCGGACTGGGAGGAGGCCGCCGACCGCGGTCGCGCCGGAGCCGATGCCGCCGTGCTCGAATTCGCCGAGGTGAAGATCATGCTCGCCGCGCTCACCGACGAACGTCGCGAAGCGCTCATCCTCACCCAGGTGCTGGGGTTGTCGTATCAGGAAGCCGCCGAGGTGTGCGGCTGCCCGACCGGGACCATTCGGTCCCGCGTGGCCCGCGCCCGCGAGGATCTCATCGCCGCGGCGCGCGGCGACGACGCGGCCGACGCCCGGGGCTGAACCCGGCAACGCCCGAGGCTGAGCTCACACTCGCCGGGGGTTGGTCTGGCGAAAACCCGCACTGTGGGCCGGTTCACCGTCATCTACGTAGGCACTTAGTAGATTCTCAGCGTTTACCTACTATTCAACTACGTAGGTCATCTACGGTCTTACTTAGTAGATGAGTCACCCGACGTGACCTGAACCGGCAAGCAGAGAGGCAATGTCGCCATGCAGCAAGCCCATCGATCACGCCCCACCGTCCGCCGCCTCGGCCTGATCCTGGCCCCCCTCGCGGGCGCGGCCCTCGCGGTCCTCGCCGCCGGGCCCGCCACCGCGGAATCCCTGTCCCGCGGCGGCTTTTCGACCGGCGCGGCAACGTCCGACTCCGGACCGCAACGCGGCGGCGCGGACGCCAAGCGCGCGGAAGGCCCGGCGCAGTCCGACGGCAATCCCGGCCAGCGCGGCATCGTCACCCACGGCGACGACCACACCGGCCTGCACGACAGCGACCCCTTCGGCTACATGCACACCGATATGAATCCCGTTCTGCAGAACCAGCATCCGCGCGCCGTGGACGACTTCTCGCAGACCGCGCCGCAACCGCTCAACGGCCGCGCGGGCAATCCGGCGGGCTGGACGCAGAACTGGAACGACGACGGCTCCGGCTACACCGTCTGCCCCGCCCTCGCCAGCCACTGCTGACCCGACCCGCGCCACGAGAGCCCACGGAGTCCGAAATGCCTTCCACCGCAAGCACACTGCCGAACACCTCAGCCGCCGACACCGACACCGCAAAGTCCGGAAAGGTGCGCCGCCTGGGCCGGGTGGCCGCCGCGCCCATGGCGATCGCCGCCCTGGCCGTCGCCGGACTGCCCCTGGCCGCCACCGCCGAAGCCGAACCCGGCGAACGCAAGTCCCGCCCGAGCGCCGGATGCCTCTGGGCCGGAAAGACTTACGCCGAGCAGAGCACCGTCCGCGCGGGCGGCACCACCTTCCGATGCGGCACCAACGCCGGTGCCCCGTACTGGTTCGCAGGCCAGGCGGCGGGAACGATCACCCCCGCCCCCAGCCCCGGAGCGGTGGCCTCCCCCGTTGGCCAATTCAGCCCCGGCGCAAGACAACCCGGCACCAGCTACACCGACTACTGCGTCGGCAACCAGCTCATCCCCGGCACCGACGACGTCTACCAGGTAGTCCGCGTCCCCAGCGGCGCGACGCTCTGGAAGGCCGCCCAGCCCATCTCGGAATGGAAATTCGACGGCAACCGCCCCGCCGACACCTGGCGCACCGCCGCCCTCTGCATCGACGGCGTCCTCACCTAACCCCAGACCCGGCCCGTACCCCTCATCTGCGGGCCCGCGAGGTTGGCTGGCTCGGCCCCCGTGGCCGAGCCGGTCCACCGACCCCGCCGGGAACGGCTATCCGTCAGACGGTCAGGCGCATGACGGTCAGCGGCGTTCCGGCCATGGTGCGCCAATCACGTTCCGGGACATGGACGAAACCGAGGCGGTCGTACAGGCGACGGGCATCTTGCATGGTCGGCATGGTGGTGAGCACCACCGCTTCGAAGCCTTCCGCGCGCGCCGTGTCGATCACCCGGTCCAGCAGCGCCGTTCCCACGCCCAGCCCGCGCGCGTGCTTGGACACCGCCAACATCCGGAACTCCATCTCCCCAGGCCGCGCGATATCCGCGAACTCGGTGCCCGGCCGGGCCAGGGTCAGCGAACCGAGCAGTTCCTCGCCCCGGACCGCCACCAGGATCTCGGCCGATCCCGCGCGCGTGGCCGTGTCCGCGAGCTCGGCGACATACAGGCTGTCGGGGTTCACATGCCCCTCACCCACGTAGACCTCGACGGTCAGGTCACCGACCGCTTTGAAATCCCCGACCTCGGCGTCCCGAATCACTACGCCGTCGCGTTCGCCCGCGCCCATCACCACAACTCCATCCTCATCGCACCAACGACACCCGTCGGGAGTCGTACTCAGTCAACCGCTTTCGGGTCCTCGGAGACGGCTTCGGGGCCGCCTTCGAGGAGTTTGGCGAAGCCTTCCTCGTCGAGGATGGGGACGCCGAGCTCCTCGGCCTTCTCCGCCTTGGAGCCGGGCGAGTCGCCGATCACCACGAAAGCCGTTTTCTTCGAGACGGATCCGGCGGCCTTGCCGCCGCGGATGAGGATCGCCTCCTTCGCGCCGTCGCGGGTGAAGTTCTGCAGGGAACCCGTCACCACGATGGACAGGCCCTCGAGGTTGCGTTCGATGGATTCGTCGCGCTCGTCGACCATGCGGACACCGGCGGCCGCCCACTTGTCGACGATATCGAGATGCCAAGGGACGGTGAACCATTCGGTGACCGCGGCGGCGATGGTGGGGCCGACGCCGTCGGTGGCGGCGAGTTCCTCGGCCGACGCCTCGCGAATGGCGTCCATGCTGCCGAAGGCGGTGGCCAGGGCGCGGGCCGCGGTCGGTCCGGCGTGGCGGATGGACAGGGCGACCAGGACCCGCCACAGCGGTTGTTCCTTGGCGGCCTCCAGATTCTCCAGCAGGCGTTTGCCATTCGCCGACAGGGTGCCGTTCTTGTTGGTGAACAGCGTGGTGGTCAGCAGCGTGTCGGCGTCGAGGGCGAACAGGTCGCCCTCGTCGGCGATGGCGCCCGATTTGAGCAGGTCGACGGCGGCCTCGTAGCCGAGCGCCTCGATGTCGAAGGCACCACGCCCGGCCACGTGAAAGACGCGCTCCCGCAACTGCGCCGGGCAGTACTGCTGATTCGGGCAGCGAATATCGGCGTCGCCCTCCTTGGCCGGGGCCAGCTCGGTGCCGCATTCGGGGCAGTGCGTCGGCATGACGAAGGCCCGCTCGGACCCGTCACGGGCATCCACCACCGGGCCCAGCACCTCGGGGATCACGTCACCGGCCTTGCGAATGGTGACGGTGTCGCCGATGAGCACGCCCTTGCGCTGCACCTCGGAGGCATTGTGCAGGGTCGCCATGGCCACCGTGGAGCCCGCCACCGTGACCGGGGCCATCACCGCGAACGGCGTAACCCGGCCCGTGCGACCGACATTCACCTGAATGTCGAGCAGCTTGGTGGTCGCCTCCTCCGGCGGATACTTGTAGGCGATGGCCCAGCGCGGCGCGCGCGAGGTCGAGCCGAGGCGGCGTTGCAGGCTGAATTCGTCGACCTTCACGACCTGGCCGTCGATCTCGTGCTCGATATCGTGGCGGTGCTCGCCCCAATAGTTCACGCGATCCACCACCGCGTCCGCGCCCTGCACCCGCACGGTGTGGGCCGACACCGGCAGCCCCCACGCGGCCAGCGCCCGATACGCCTCGTACTGCGATTCCGGCGCGAAGCCCTCCAGCCGCCCGAACCCGTGGCAGATCATCCGCAGCCGCCGCCGCGCCGTCACCGCCGGATCCTTCTGCCGCAGCGAACCGGCCGCGGTATTGCGCGGATTCGCGTACGGCGCTTTGCCTTCCGCCACGATGCTGGCATTGAGCGCCTCGAAGTCGGCCAGCGTCATGAACGCCTCGCCGCGCACTTCCAGGAGTTTCGGCACCGGGAAGTCGTCGCTGTGCAGCAGCTCGTGCGGAATGTCCTCGATGGTGCGCGCATTGAGGGTGACGTCCTCACCCGTGCGTCCGTCGCCGCGGGTCGCGCCGCGCACCAGCTTGCCGTCCTCGTAGACGAGGTTGAGCGCGACCCCGTCGATCTTCACCTCGCACACGTAGTGGATGTCGGACCCGGCGTCGGCTTCCACCTTGGCGATCCACTGCCGCATCTCCTCGGCATTGAAGACGTTGTCCAGCGAGTACATCCGCTCGAGGTGATCGACCGGCGCGAACTCGGTGGTGAACCCGCCGCCGACCAGCTGGGTCGGCGAATCCGGGGTGCGGAGATCGGGATGCGCGTCCTCGAGCGCCACCAGCCGGTTGAACAGCTCGTCGAACTCGCCGTCGGTGATGATCGGCGCGTCCCGCACGTAGTAGCGGAACTGGTGGTCACGGACCTCCTCCGCCAGCCGCTGCCACTCGACCCGCTCGTCCCCGCTCGCCGCGGTGATCTCGTTGCCAGATTCGCTCACCCCGGTACTTTATCTCGCCCGACCGACAGGCTCGATCAACATTCCCGCACGTCGCGACACTATCGAGACGATTTCACCGGGTCCGGGAACACCCTCGCGAGCGCCCGGGTTGCTGCTGTCATGGACCTCGCCAAGGCACTCGATTTCGCGCGCTCCCACCACCGTTCGGTGCTGACCACCATCCGCCGCGACACCCGCCCGCAACTGTCCAATGTCACCCATTGGACCGGCGACGACGGCATCGTCCGCGTCTCCATCACCGCCGATCGTGCGAAGTACCACAACCTCCTCCGCGAGCCCTGGGCCGCGCTGCACATCTCCAGCGACGACTTCTGGTCCTACGCGGTCCTCGAGGCCACCGCCGACCTCTCCCCCGTCGCCGCCGACCCCGCCGACGCCACCGTCGACGAACTCGTCGCCTACTACCGCGCGGTCAGCGGCGAACACCCGGACTGGGACGACTACCGCCGCGCCATGGTCGCCGACCGCCGAGTCATGCTGCGCCTCATCCCCACCCGCGCCTACGGCCTGACGCGCTGAGCCCGGCGACAGCGACCACCTTTCAATACCAACCGGTTTACCTGGTCGGGTCGGCTACTCCGCCGCGGTGAATTCCGGATGCGGCAGGGTCGCACCGGTTTCCAGGAGGCTCTTGAGGTTGGACAGGATGGCGGGCCAGCCCTGGCTGATGACCGGCAGGACCGTGCTCTGGGGCGGGAAGCCATCGTGGGTGACGGTGAGCTTCACGATCTCGCCCAACTCCTCGAGCTGGAAGGTGACCGTGGAGCGGGGTTCCGCGCCCCACACGGCGACTTGTTCGGCGGGCATGCCCATCGCCTCGGCGAAGGTCTCGTCGAAGGTGTGCCAGGTGTAGGACAGCTTGGTGTACGGCTCGGCGGCCAGCACCACCTGACCGGGATTGGCACCCGTCCAATTCTGCTGGTGCCAGACCATTTCCGAGCCGGGCTGCCAGTCGGTGTCGAAGGTCGCGCCCCAGTACTGCTTGGTGAAGGCCGGTTCGGTCAGTGCCTGCCACAGTTGCTTCGGGGTCGTTTTGATGTAGCTGACGTAGACGAAATCCTCGCTCATGGTGGAACCCTCCAATGCTTCTTTGAGATCGGCGAGCACGTGCACCCGCCCCCGGTGATAGCGGTTGATCCAGCGGTCGGCGATGGCATTGACCGGTTCGGGATTGAGATAGTGCAGCTTCTCGCGGCCGCGCCGTTGTGTCGCAATCAGATTGGCGGCCTCGAGCACCGCGAGGTGTTTGCTGACCGCCTGCCGGGTCAGGTCCAGTTCGGCGCACAGTTCGCCGAGGGTCTGACCATTGCGTTCCTCGAGACTGTCGAGCAGTCTGCGGCGGGTCGGATCGGCAAGTGCCTTGAACACATCGTCCACGTAGACACCTCACACTATCACCATAGGCAACCGGGAGGTTGCATGTTTCAGAATAGGCAACCGTTGGGTTGCCTGTCAATCCTGCCGTCCGGGTGCGACCGACCGGCATCGCCCGCATAGGGTGGGTCGCAATTACGGCCCGCTACCGGCAGGATGTCCAAGGTGTTGCGTAGTTTTCAGGTGACGAACCATCGGTCCCTCGCCGAGCCGCAGGAACTGCGGCTCACCCGGGGTAGCGGGCCGATCGCCACACCGGTCACCGCGGTGTACGGAGCGGCCGCCACCGGCAAGACCGGGCTCGTCGACGCGCTCGAGAAGATGCGCGACGCCGTGTTGAATTCGGTCACCGGGTGGGATCCCTACTCCGGTCCGGTGCGCACCCCGCACCTCGGATTCTCCGACCGCCCATCGGAATTCGTCGCCAACTTCGTCGCAGAGGGCTGCCCGTACACCTACGGCTTCCGCCTCGACAATGCCGACGTGGCCGCGGAATGGCTGCACTCGCACCCGCACAACCGCAAGCGGGTGGTGTTCGAGCGCGCCGGCGACGACATCCGCATCGGCCCGATGTTCGAGGCCGCCCGCTACGGGCTGGGCGCGGTGGTGCCGCTGGTGCGCCCGAACGCGCTGCTGCTCAGCCTGTCCGGGCAGTTGTACGCCGAGCCGCTGGTCCCGGCCTACCGTTGGTTCCAGTCGCTGCTGGAAGTTCAATGCGGACAACCGGATCCGTCGGAGATCGCGCACCGGGTGGGTTCGCACATCTCGCGCTCCACCGATCACGCGGTGCGGCTGCTGACTCTGCTGCGCGCCGCCGACCTGGGCATCACCGATCTGCTGCTGCCCTCGGACGACCCCATGTACGCGGACTATCTGCGCGACCTGGACACCGATATCGCCGCCACCACAAAGGAAATCGAGTCCTGCACCATCTCGGCGAACTACGCCGAGGAGCTGTTCCTCGAACACGGCATCACCGTCACCCTGCTGCAACGCGAACTCGCCAACCTCTACGCCGCGCGCGACGCCCTCTACTCCCGGATGGTGGCCCGCCGCGGCGTCGGCCTGGGGCTGACACACGAGGGCATCGAGACCGCCTTCGACATCGCCGACGAATCCAGCGCCACCCTGGCCATGCTGCGGCTGCTGCCGCCCATGCTGGACGCCCTCGACACCGGCGGCGTGCTGGCCGTGGACGATATCGACGCCGCACTCACCCCCGAGACCGCCGACAGCGTCATTCAGCTGTTCCAGAACCCCGAAACCAACACCCAGGGCGCGCAATTGGTGTTCACCACCGCCAATCGCACCCTCATCGACCGCGGCAACGGGCGCTCGCAGTCCAAGCGCACCACGGTGTGGCAGCTACGCCGTCAGCAGGGGCTGTCCGAACTCACCGCGCAGTAGCCGGTCGAGCGTGCTTGATCTCCGCCCCGCCTAGCATGGGGTCCATGGTCATCCAGCTGCTGCTCGTCCTGATGGTCGCCGTCGCCGTGGGCGCGTCGATCGCGTATTACCGCCGCGGTACCGGCAGTGTCGGGCGCGGGATGACCGGCGACCCCACCGGGTTCCTCGGCGGGCGCTCACCGGTCGGGCTCGAATCGGGGACCCTCTACCTCACCGGCGTGAGCCCGCACCCGAACGTCCCCGGCGAGCAGTACGTCACCATCACCGGCAGCATCTCGGGGCCGTCGGTGGTGGCGCACGAGGTGTACGGGCGCTTCGCCTGGGACACCGCCCAGTGGCCCACCATCGGCGACCAGATCCCCGTCGCGTATCCGATGGGCAAGCCGGACAAGTGGCAGCTCGACCACCCGGGCGCGCGACCCTACTTCGGGTCGAGGCGGCCGAAGAACCAGCAGTAGGGCCGCTCAGTCGTGGTGGTGGTCGCCGGTGTGGCCGGGCGCTGAATCGTCCTGATAGTTCGGCTGTTCCGGGAAGAAGAAGGCGTCGTGCGGCATCGGCGCGCCGGGCACGTAGTCGAAGGGCCGCTCGATGCCGGTGGCGGGCGGGCCGCCCTGCGGATCCAGCCACAGGTGCACGTCCCAGAAGCGGCCGTGGGTGGGTCCGAAGGCCCGGGTCGGCAGCGGGAACAGGTCCCCGGCACTCTGGCCGAGGTAGTCCTCCCGGGGCGGTTCGGCCACGAACCCGAAATCGGGGAAGGTGTGCACGCCCTGCTCGTGCACGAACCAGTCGCTCTTGCTGATGCACAGGTCCGGCGAAGTCGGATACACCCCGGGCGTGTACATGATGCCGTGCGCCCAGCCGATCAGCTCGTAGGGGAAGTTCGCCTCGTACGGATTGATCTGGGCGGCGAGTGAATCGTGTGAGACCGACCGATACACCGCCATGCCCGGATTGCCCGACCGCACTTCCTTCTCGAAGAGGGCCTCCGGGCGGGCGATGGCCAGACCGGTGTTCTCGAAGTTCACGTGCAGATGGGTCGGCAGCATCCAGCCCACCGCCGCCAGCGCGGCCACATCACCCCAGTCGTTCAACCGGGTGAGGTGGCCGAGCCGGGCGAGGAGCCGCTGCTGGTCCCGCATGAGCGAGGCCTCGCGCTCGGCTCCGGTGCAGTACCCGGGCTCGGGAGCCGGGTCGCCGGGGTCGGCCGCCGCGACCGCGGAACCCGTGATGAGCAGCGCGAATGCGGCAGCAAGCAGACCGGTCCTGCGCCAGACGTGAGCCATGGCCTGCAAACTAGCAATCATTCGGCAATCAGTTCCGGCAGTGCGGCGGCGTGTCCCCGGAT
>NZ_JBSGBY010000104.1:0-17688 GCF_053601505.1 Nocardia sp. NPDC004722 | reverse complement strand
GGTCCGGGGGTTTCACCCCCGGACCTCCTCATGACTTCGTGATGGTCATCGTCACGAGTGGGCGGGCGTGGCCAGGATCCGATCGCTGAACGCGCCGATGGCGTCCCACATCTGGGGGTTGAGCTGGGTGTGGGAGCCGGTGCCGACCACGGTCTGGAAATCGACCTGGTTGGCCGCGAACTGGGCGGCCAGCGCGGCGTGCAGCGGCGACGGCACGGTGGTGTCGGTGGCGTTGAGCAGCAACAGGATCGGCGCGTCGTAGCCGTTGACCGGGACCTGCATGTACTGGGTCATGGCGGCCTGGAATTCGGGCGTGTTCAGCGGCCGCGAGAGCATGTCGCCGATGCCCATGCCGTCGACCACCTTCATGATGTCGAGGAAGCACAGGCTCTGTGAGTCGTCCACGACCTGCTTGCCGCGCGGGGTCAGGTAGCTGTCGACGTCGACCTCGGGGTGGGTGGCGCGCAGCCCCGCCAGCATGCTGACCACGAAGCCGTTCACCGCGGTGCCCGCCTGGCCCGGGATCTCCGGCACCCAGGGGCCGACGAAGGGCGTGATCTTCTCCAGATCCGATTCCGGATCGACGGCGATGGTGCCGCGGAAGTCCATGTCCGGCAGCGCGCTGGCCTGCAAGTGCGCGGTGCCCAGGGCCGCCTGGCCGCCCTGCGAGAACCCGGTGACCGCCCAGGTGCGGCCCAGCGCCGGATTCGCGGCGCGCGCCGCCTTCACCAGGTCGACGGTCGATCCGGCCTCGGTGCTGATCTCCAGGTACGGGTGCGGTCCGGTGTCGAAGCGGCCCAGACCCAGGTAGTCGGGGGCGACCACGGCGAAGCCCTTGTTCACGAAGTACTGGATGACCTGGTCTTCCTTGGGGCGGCTCAGCTTCGAGGTGTCGGTCTGCCCGCCGCAGCCCGGTCCCATGCCCGAGGTGCCGTGGTCGTAGGCCATGATCGGCCAGCCGCCCGCGGGGGCGGGGCCGGACGGAACGAACAGCGCGCCGCTGGCTTTCACCGGTTCACCATTGGAGCGCGTGGTCCAGTAGTCGATGATGGTGCCGTTCGACAGGCCGCGGAAGCCGTCGGGCGCGGCGGTGGTGGCGATGATCGCGCCCGCCGGGTCGGCGTGGGCGGGAGCGCCCGGCAGAACCAACAGTGCACCCGCAGACGCTACGGCCGCAGTGAAAATCCGCGTCCGCCCAGCCACCAACCGCATGAATCCTCCATCAGGGTTTCCCGACCCATTCGCCAGTTCTCTTCGGGGCCTGAGTTTATCTATTTGAACAACGGTCCAGTATGAGAACACTCTGGCAATTAGCTACACCAGGTCCGAGGCCGCACCCCATTGACTGGTGTTGAAACTTGTTCTAATTTCTCGCCATGTCGCGCAGATACGAAGGCCGTCGAGTCATTGTCACCGGAGCGGGGTCGGGCATCGGGCAGGGCGTGGCCCTGCGATTGCTCGCGGAAGGCGCGCGACTGGTCGCCGCCGATGTGAATCCGGCCGGTCTGGCCGCCACCGTCGACGCCGTCCCGGCCGACCAGCGTGACAACCTGCGCACCCTGGTGCTCGACATCGCCGATCCGGACGCCGTCCGCACGGTCACCGCCGAGGCCCACGAATTCCTCGGCGGCCTCGACGTTCTCGTGAACGCCGCAGGCATCCTGCGCGCCGCCCACACCCACGACATGCCCCTGGAAGCCTGGAATCAGGTCATCGGCATCAACCTGACCGGCACCTTCCTGATGATCCAGGCCAACCTGCCCGCCCTCATCGAATCCGGCCACGGCGTCATCGTGAACTTCTCCTCCACGGCGGCCTTCGGCTCCAACCCGTACATGGCGGCGTACTCCGCCTCCAAGGCCGGGGTCAACGCGCTCACCCATTCCATCGCCCTCGAATACGTGAAAAAGGGCCTGCGCGCGGTGAACATCGTCCCCGGCGGCATCAGCACCGGCATCACCTCCGGCCTCGCGCTCCCCGCCGACGCCGACTGGTCGCTCATGGCCCGCCTCCCCGGCTGGATCGAAGGCGGCGCACTCGGCAAGCCCGAAGACATCGCAGGCGTGGTCGCCATGGCCGCCTCCGACGACGGCCGCTACATGACCGGCACCGAACTCCGCGTCGACGGTGGCGCCCTGATGTAACGCTCAGTTCCCCTTGGGTAGCACCACGATTGCCGCCCGTCGATACCAGCGGTCGACGGTGCAGCCGTCATTGCCCATGTAACCCTCGGTCTCCACGGCGAACGGCGGTACCGGCGATCGGGTTGCGTCGGTGCACAACTCGTCGTCGTGGACCATCGAATCGATCGCCCCGCCGGTGCCACCCTGACCG
This sequence comes from Nocardia sp. NPDC004722, assembly GCF_053601505.1. Classification (NCBI taxonomy): domain Bacteria; kingdom Bacillati; phylum Actinomycetota; class Actinomycetes; order Mycobacteriales; family Nocardiaceae; genus Nocardia; species Nocardia sp. NPDC004722. Next base: position 15,354 of record NZ_JBSGBY010000104.1, on the reverse strand, counting down.
TCGAACCACCAGGTCAGGGTGACGCGTGAGGTGTACTGCTCGCCGAAGGCGTCCGGGTCGATCACCTCGGGATGGTCGGCGGGCAGCGCATCCCCGGACTCGTCTTCGATGGGCTCTTCCTCATCCTCGATCGGCGCGAAGTCCTCGTGCACGAGTTTCCATGCGCCGTCGATGAATTCCCACTTCCGGCTGCGGCCGCACATCCATTCTTCGTCATCGAACGGCTCGTAGGAGTACGCCTCGCGCACCTCGGCCAGAGCCAGCGCCGTCGTGCAGCCCGCAAGCTCCGCCGCCGTGACGAGCGTGCCCGCCCGGGCCGCGTCACTGCCCTTCAACAGGGCCTGGCCCAGCCCGCGCTGCGAGTACTGGTGGTCCAGCAGATAGATGAGGCGCTGTGGCGCACGGCTTTCCGGACCGCCCTCGCGTCGCCACGACGGCACCGGCACCGGCGTCGCGAAGTGCTCCCGTAGCTGCTCGGCCAGCTCCGCGACCGGTCCGGCCGCCCCCGCGCCGGTGCCGTTCTTCGCGATCAAGTTGTAGGTCAACGAGATTCGATAACCCTCGGTGACCGGCAGCACCTCGTGCTCGCAGTCTGCGTAGAACGCCACGAACCCGAGCTCATCGACCGCCCCCGTATCGGTGACCGACTCCCCGTCGTGCGTGACCACCAGCCCACCACCGCTGAACTCCGACGGCAAGGTCACCACCAGCGTGCCGATCATCCCATCGGCCTTCTCTGAATCCCGATGCGGCAGAAAGAATTGCCCGGCCTCGTACACCAGCATCGAATGCAATTCCGCCGACAACTCACACGTCGTCGGCAACCTGAGATCCTCCCGCACCGCCTCGAGCATCGGCCCCAACGTCCGACCCCACCGCTCGCGATCGATGTCCACCCGATCGCGCGGCACCTCCCACGTATCCCGCACATTCGGATCCAGCAACGTCTGCTCCCGCAACCCGTACCGAGCGGGATCCGCGACAGCACAAAGTGCCCGCGCCTGCTCACCCGACACCGGCCAACTCAGCACCCCCACGCCGTCGACTTCGATCACGAGATCATCCGCCGAAGCACTCCGCCGAGTGGCGAACCCGCCGCTCCCCACCCCCGCCAGCAACTCCCCAATCGCCCGCAAACTTTGCTCACTCATCGAGTTCTCCCCAGTCCAGCCATTCCTTCGCCGCGCAACCTACCAACCCTCACCGACACCCGCTAATCAAGATCAAGGTGTACTCAGCGCGGTAATCCGGACAAATTTCCGCAGTGAGTACACCTTGATCTTGATGGGGGCGGGAGTGTCGGTGGGGTGGGGGAGGATTGCGGGTATGGGGGAAATTGAGGGCCCCTTTGTGGGGTCGTGGGCGGTGGCGGCGGGGCTGGTGACTACGTGGGGGTTGAGGGGTGGTGGGTTTATAAGGGTGTTGCCGGATGTGTATGTGCCTCGGGGGTATCGGGGTGGGGCGCGGGGGAAGGCGCTGGCGGTGGGGTGCTGGGCCAAGATGCGTGGGGTGTTGGTTGGGGTATCCGCGGTGGCGATGTTCGGGAGTCCTTATGTGGATGAAGGGTTTCCGGCTGAGATTGCGTTGGAGAGCGCTCGGTATGCGCCGCGTGGAGTACGGGTGGTGCGGTATCGGATTGCCGAGGGTGAATGGTGTGAGGTCGATGGGTTTCGGGTGACTACGCCGATCCGGACCGCGTATGACATCGCGCTCCGATACGAGCGGGATGTGGCTGTGCCACTGCTGGATTCGCATTGCGCTACCACTGGGATCCGACCTGAACAGGTCATCGATTTCGTGGCCGGTCTTGAACGAGGCCGGGGCGTGGCGCGGGTACGCGCAATTCTCGCGCTTGTGGACCCGGGTGCGGAGTCTCCCCAGGAGTCGAGAACTCGACTGTTCCTGATCGACAACGGATTCCCGACGCCGCAAACCCAGATCAATGTGTATGACGAGCGGGGGAAGTTCGTTGCCCGGGTCGATATGGGGTGGGGTGATTGGCTTATCGGCATCGAATACGACGGTGCGCAGCATTGGACCGATCCGCGACAGCGTGCGCGGGATATCGATCGGCTTGCCGCGTTGGAAGCCGTTGGGTGGCTGATTATTCGCGTCACTGCGGGGCATCTTCGCAGTCAGCCCGGGCGCATCCTCGCTCGCCTTCGGGAAGCCCTCGCCACTCGTGGTATTTCGGTTCCCGGAGGAGATGTGTGTACTCAGCGCGGCGATACAGACAAATTCCCGCACTGAGTACACCTTGATCTTGAACGGGAAGTCAGCGAAAGCGGGACGCCTTGACCGCCAGTGCGAGGCGGCCGCGATGGGTGATTCGCCAGCGTCCGGGGAGGTGACTCGGGGTGACCAGCCCGCGAGATCGCAGGTGGACCAGCGCATTCCGGGTGCGCCAGCCGGTCAGCGCCGAGACCTGCTGGATTTGGGTAGGCGTGAGGACGCGGTCGGGTGTGAGCGCATCCAGTACCGCCACTTCGGCGGGGATCATGCTCGGTGCTCCTTACATATTGGATGCGTTCAGATGCGCCGGCTCGGCGGTGGCCGGACACCCGACACTCGTGCGCTCCGGCGCGGATTGCTTGTGTGCGTGTGTGATTGGTGACTCCGGCGGTGCCGCCCGGGAGGGAATCCACCCTGACGGGGGACCTCGAGGTATCCACCGCCGATGACGGACAGCCGTAGGTAGTTGGGGTTGGTCGGCCTCGACTCGCTGTGGAATCCCCACCAGGACCAGAGGATCACGCCAACACAGAGGAAAGTGATCAACAGCAGCGCACAGGTATCCCAAGGCATTACGACCACCTCGGCTGCGGCCTGTGCGCTGTTCGGGGACTGAATCTCATGGCGTCGCCTCCTGATCGGTGATGACGCCAGGGTTGCGGTGACGGCGGTTCGTCGTGGCGTGTCGGGTGGAACCCGGAAAATCCCTGCGAATCCCCAGCTCCCGTCCCGCTCCGGACCTAACGTATTTCCCAGGATGGGAAAAACTCGGGGCCGTGGCGGACCAAGGGAGGGTAGGCCGTGCCCGACGACAACGGTGTTGGATCGACATTGCCGAGGCGGCAGCTCGGCCGCGCGCTTCGGGAAGCACGTGAAGGTCTGGGACTCACGCTCGAGCAGGCTGCGAAGCACATGGAGTGGGGAAAATCGACACTCGGGCGGATGGAGAAGGGGCAAGCCGAGCGGGTTCGTAGCCGTGAGGTGCTTGACCTCTGCCGTCTCTACGGGCTCTCCGATGAGCAGACCGGGGCGTTGAAAGCGCTTGCCGCCCAGGCCAGCACACGATCGTGGTGGTATCCGTTCGCGGATTTGATCGCGGCCGGTTTCAACGTCTATCTCGGGTTGGAGGCCGGGGCTGCGCGTCTGTTCTTCTACCAGCCTCTGGTGGTGCCGGGACTACTCCAAACCGCCGCGTACGCACGGGCTTTGGACACCGCGTACTTCCCGGACGACAGCCCGGCGGAGAGCGATCGCCGCATCGAACTGCGGACCCGTCGGCAGGCGATTCTGCAACGCACGCGCAACCCCGCTCGTGCCGACGTCGTACTGCACGAGTCCGTGATTCGCACGGTCGTCGGTTCGCCGAAGATCATGACGGCTCAGTTGCGGCGGCTGGCCGACCTGGGCAACGCCGACAATATCGCCATTCGTGTGTTGCCTTTCCGCTCCGGGCTCCCGCTCGGTGTCGGCATGTCCCCATTCGTCATCCTCGATTTCGCGCCCGACGCGAGGGGAACCGCCGAGCCGACGATCGTATTCGCCGAGAACTACACCGGCGGGATGTATTTCGAGGAGCAGGGCGATGTCGATAGGTACCGTGGGGCGCATCAGGCCCTCACGAGCGCCGCGCTCGATCCGGAGACCAGCCGGACGTTGCTGCGAGAAACCGCAAGGAGATTCGACAGTGAACAATGAACTGACTGTGGCGAATTGGTTCAAGTCCAGCTACTCCGGCGGGGGCCAAGAGTGTGTCGAAGTCGCGTTCCTACCCGGCGGGGTCGGCGTGCGGGATTCGAAGGATCCCGGCGGTCCCGCGCTCGTGTTTTCCGGTGAGCAGTGGGACCGCTTCGTGGGTTGGGTGCGGTAGCGCGTCAGGCGGAGATGGAGAGGCCCTCGAGGATGGTGGTGGGGGCGGTGCCGTCGGCGTCGGTGCGGGTGGTGATGGTGAGCTGGACCAGGTACTGGGCGGCTTCGGTGTTGACGATGATGTAGCGGTTGTACGCCCAGAGGGTGAGGTGTTCGACGGTGTAGGTGCCGGTGATGCCGGCCGACGGGTAGCCGTCGAAGTCCTCGGTGTCGTTGTCGAGGTCTTGCCAGCCGGGGAGTTGGCGGGCGTCGGTGAAGGCGTGGGTGAGGAGTTCGCGGGGGTCGACGGCGGGGGTGAAGGTGGCGACCAGGAGGACCGCGTTGTCGGCCCAGCCGTCGACGGGAGGCTGGGTCCAGACACCGTAGGAGCCGGGGAACATGCCCGCGGGGACCTGCTGCCAGCCTTCGGGGACGCCGACGGTGACCTTCGGCGCGCCGGGTGCCTCGGGATCGACCGGGGCGGCTTGGACTCCGGCGGCGGCCAGGTATTCGGCGATGGTGGTCAACGGGACTCCTCGCGGGGGACGGCGGTTGTCACCCGACATTCAACACGATGCGGCGATAGCGCAGTACCCGCCCGTCACGACTCAGTACTCGCCCTTGATGACGAAGTAGGAACCGCGAATCGTTCCGGCCAGCTTCGACTTCTGGCGCGCGAACTTGAAATTCGACAGCTCCTCGGGCACTTCCATGCCGTCGGAGAGCTTGAAGCCGACCGCTCGTTTTCCGGCGTCCGCGAGGGTGTACATCACGTTGATCGACAGGCCGCTCCGGTAGAAGACGTACGCCATCCGAATGCCCTCGACCTCGAATTCCGTCGCCTCGAGCGCCGGGGACGCGATCACGATGGACCGCTCGTCCGCGAGGATCTTCGTCACCCAGTCAACGGCGGCCTTGGCCTTGCTCGCGGGCTCCACCGTGAAGGTGTGGTCGTACTTGTTCTTGAAGTACCTGGCCTCGTTGGCCCGCAATCCGGCGAGCGCGTCCGCGACCGGCGACGATTCCAGCCCGACCGTCGAGACATCCTTGAAGTCGACGACATAACCCATGGCGAACTCCTGACCGTCTCTAGTTGTGATCTACGAGCGTTCCTGAATCCGAACGCCATCGTAGCCCGATCCGATAATCGGATCGGGCTACGACATCGGGTCCGCTCACCCCTGGAAGCGGCGCAGCCGCAAGCTGTTGCTGACCACGAACACACTCGACAACGCCATGGCGGCGCCCGCCAGCATGGGATTCAACAGCCCCGCGGCGGCCAGCGGAATCGCAGCCACGTTGTACCCGAAGGCCCAGAACAGATTTCCCTTGATGGTCCGCAGCGTGGCCCGCGACAGCTTGATCGAGGTCGGCACCGCGCGCAGATCGTCACGCACCAGGGTCAGATCGGCGGCCTGGATGGCCACGTCGGTCCCGGTGCCCATGGCGAGCCCGAGATCGGCCTGGGCCAGCGCCGCCGCGTCGTTGACGCCGTCGCCGACCATGGCGACCACCTTGCCCTCGCCCTGCAACCGCTTGACCACGTCGAGCTTGTCGCTGGGCAGCACCTCGGCGATCACCTCGGTGATCCCGACCTGATCCGCGACGGTACGGGCGGTCGCCGCATTGTCGCCGGTCAGCAGCACCGGGGTGAGCCCCAGCGCCTTCATCTCCGAGATCGCCTGGGCGCTGGTGGGTTTGACGGCGTCGGCGATGACCAGCACGCCGCGCGCCTTACCGTCCCACGCCACCACGACGGCCGTATTGCCCGCCTTCTCTGCCCGAGTCTTGGCGTCCGCCAAGGCTTCCGGCAGCGCGATGGACCAATCCTGCAGCAGCTCGGTGCGCCCGATGACCACGGCGCGCTCGCCGACCAGACCCTGCACGCCCTTGCCGCCGTGGCTGACGAACTGCTCCACCTTCTCGGTGTCGAGTCCGCGCTCGGCCACCCCTGCCACCACGGCCTTGGCGACCGGATGCTCGGAGCCGTGCTCGACGGCGGCGGCGACCGACAGCAACTCGTCGACCTCCACGCCGCTCTCCGGAATCGCTTCCGCCAGTGTCATTCTGCCGGTGGTGACGGTGCCGGTCTTGTCCAGCACGACCGTGTCGATGCGGCGGGTCGACTCCAGCACCTGCGGGCCCTTGATCAGAATGCCCAGCTGCGCACCGCGACCGGTGCCCACCAAGAGCGCGGTGGGAGTGGCCAATCCGAGCGCGCACGGGCAGGCGATGATCAGCACCGCCACCGCCGCACCGAACGCGGTCGAGACGGCCGCGCCGGTACCGAGCCAGAAGCCCAGCGCCGCCACCGCGATCGCGATGACGATCGGCACGAACACGCCCGCCACCCGGTCGGCCAGCCGCTGCACGGGGGCCTTGCCGTTCTGCGCGTCCTCCACCAGCGCGGCCATCTGGGCCAGCTGGGTGTCCGCGCCGACCCGGGTGGCGCGCACGGTCAGCAGGCCGCCCGCGTTCACGGTCGCGCCCACCACCTGGTCGCCGGGTCCCGCCTCGACCGGCACCGATTCACCGGTCAGCATGCTCATGTCGAGCGCCGAATTACCGTGCACCACAACACCGTCGGTGGCGACCTTCTCGCCGGGCCGGACCAGGAATTCCTCGCCGACCCGCAATTCGCCGATGGGGATGCGGGTCTCGACGCCGTCGCGCAGCACCGCCACATCCTTGGCGCCGAGTTCCAGCAGGGCCCGCAGCGCGGATCCCGCCTTCTCCTTGGACCGCACCTCGAAGTAGCGGCCCGCCAGAATCGCCGTGACCAGGGTGGCCGCGACCTCGAAGTACAGCGCCGAGGACGAATCACCCCGCTCGATGGCCAGGCTGAACGGGTGCTTCATGCCGGGCATCCCGGCACTACCCCAGAACAGCGCGTACACCGACCAGCCGAAGGCGGCCAGCGTGCCCAGCGAGATCAACGTATCCATCGTCGCCGCACCGTGTTTGGCGTTCACCCACGCCGCGCGGTGGAACTGCGAGCCGCTCCAGAACACGATGGGCGCGGTCAAGGTCAGCGACAGCCACTGCCAGTTGGTGAACTGCAAGGCCGGAGCCATGCCCATGGCGACCACGGGCACGGCCAGCGCGAGCGTCACCAAGAGCTTGTGGCGCAACCGATCCGCGGCCGAGGGGCCCGAATCGGTCTCGGCGGCCTCGGTTTTCACCGGTTCGGTGTGATGCACGCTGGCGCTGTAGCCGGTGTCGACCACCTTGGCGATCAGATCGTCGGTGGTCACGGATTCGGGAAAGCTGACCTTCGCCTTCTCGGTGGCGTAGTTGACCGAGGCGCTCACACCGTCCATCCGGTTGAGCTTCTTCTCGATACGGGAAGCGCACGAAGCGCAGGTCATCCCACCGATATCGAGTTCGATCGAACGCTCGGGAGCCGGGGCGCTCATTGATGACCTCCTTCGTGGTGGGCGGGCGCGTCCGAATCCGTCGCGCCGGTGGCTGCTCGGCTGGTGAACTCCGCGGTGTGCACGGCGCCGCCGTGCTCGAAGTCCAGATATAGGCGGTAGTTGCCGTCGCTCGGCGCTTGCGCGTGGAAGACGACGTCGGGGCCGGGTGCGGTTTTGCCGACCTCGCCCTCGGGGTGGACGTGCAGGTAGGCCAGATCGGTCGCCCGCAGTGCCACCAGGTGAGCGTACGCGCCCAGGTAGGGCTGCAGATCGGTCACCGGTTTGCCGTCGCGGGTGACGGTGAAGGTGAGTTCGCTGCCCGCGGTGGTCAGGTCGCCGGTGAGGGTGACGCGGTAACCGTCGACCTCGGCGGTCCGCGAGACCGGTGGCAGTGGTGTGGGATTCACATTCCCCGCGACCGCGATGGTGCGGCTGAGCACGATCTCGCCCGGGCCGTCGGTGGGAGAGAAGTCGGCGAACACCCGATAGCTGCCGGGCGCGGCCCACTTCCAGTCGATGGACCAGGTGCCGTCGGCGGCCCGCGTCGGGTGCACGTGCCGGAACTGGCTCGCATCGGTGCGGACCACGATCAGGTGCAGGTCCTGCTCGTGCAGATCGTTGTACTTCGTCACGGCGCCCTGCGGTCCGGTGATCCGGAATTGCAGTGCGCCTTGCTGATTCGGAGTGGCCGGGGCCGTGATGTCGCTGAGCGTGTAGCCGTCGCGGTCGGCCCGCAGGCCGGTGGCCTCGGCGGCTTGATGGGCACTGTGGTCGTCCTTCCCGGCCGGGGCCGCGCCGGATCGGTCCCCGACCAGGGCACCGATACCGAGCGCGGCTCCGAACAAGACGACCAGTCCGCCACCGAAGGCGGCGAACCTCAGTCGATCGTTCACACCGCCACCTCGTAACCCGCTTCGTCGACGGCGGCCTTCACGTCGGCGTCGGCCAGCGGCGCGGCGGATTCGACCTTGACCAGGCCGCTGGCGAGATCCACGTCCACGCTGGTGACACCGTCGATCTTGCCGATCTCCTTCTGCACCGAACCGACGCAGTGGCCGCAGGTCATGCCGGTGACGGTGTAGGTGCTGGTGGCCATGGTGGTCTCCTTCGCTCGTAAATCCATACGGTGTGGGGGTATCCCCGACATCCAGAAACATACCCCCCATGGGTACCTTGCGCAAGTACTCGAACGGGAAATCTGTGCACTAGGCTGTGCCGGTGCTCTCAGTTGTGCCCAGCCCCGTTGTCGTGCGCGCGCCCGCGAAGGTGAACCTGCACCTCGGAGTCGGCGACCTGCGCGAGGACGGCTACCACGACCTCACCACCGTGTTCCAGGCGTTGTCGCTGTGCGACGACGTCAAGATCGCGCCGTCCGGGGCGCTACGCGTGAAGGTTGTCGGTGAGGGCGCCGACGAAGTTCCCACCGATCGCGGAAATCTGGTGTGGCAGGCCGCCGTGAAGCTGGCCGACCTGGGCGGACGCGCGCCACTGGTGGAATTCGCCATCACCAAGGGCATCCCGGTGGCGGGCGGCATGGCCGGCGGCAGCGCGGACGCCGCGGCGGCCCTGATCGGCCTCAACGACCTGTGGGAACTCGGCCTCGGCCGGACTGAATTGTCCGATATTGCGGCCGAACTCGGCAGTGACGTCCCCTTCTCCCTGCACGGCGGCACCGCGCTCGGCCGCGGTCGCGGCGAGGAACTGCTTCCGGTGTTGTCCCGCAACACCTTTCACTGGGTGCTGGCGCTGGCCAAGGACGGGCTCTCCACCCCGGCCGTCTTCCGGGAACTCGACCGGCTGCGCGAGGCCGGCGACCCGCCCCGGCTCGGCAACCCGGAGGAACTGTTGCAGGCGCTGGCATCGGGCGACGCCAAACAGCTCGCCCCGCTGCTGGGCAACGACCTGCAGGCCGCCGCGCTGTCGCTGAAACCCGAACTGCGCCGCACCCTGCGCGGGGGCGTCACCGCCGGAGCCCTCGCGGGCATCGTCTCCGGGTCCGGCCCGACCTGTGCCTTCCTGTGCGAGAACGAGGAGGCCGCCGTCGCCGTGGCCGCCGAACTCGCGGGCGCGGGGGTATGCCGCAGCGTGCGCACCGCCTACGGCCCGGTCCCGGGCGCGCGGCGCATCACCGAACAGGATGCCAAGCGCTGATATGAGGGCGTTCCTCGCTGCTCGGTAGGCTTGCCCGGGGCAAGTATCGACGACATTGAGGATCCCGTGGCCAACCTGATCAACCTCGAATCGGTCTCCAAGAGCTTCGGCATCGCGCCGTTGCTCGACAATGTGTCCCTCGGGGTGCAGGAGGGCGAGCGGATCGGTGTCGTCGGTCTGAACGGTGGCGGTAAGACGACGCTGCTGGAAGTGCTGACCGGGCTGGAGGAACCCGACTCGGGTCGCGTGAGCCGGCGCGGTGATCTGCGCATCGCCGTCGTCACCCAGCGCGGCGTGCTGCCGGAAGGGTCGACCGTCGGCGAGGTCGTGCTCGCGGGGCTGGCCGAGGATCAGCGCACCGACGGTGTGGCCGAACACGAATGGGCCTCCAACCCGCGCATCCGGACCGTCGTCGAGGGCATCGGCATCGCCGACCTCGGCATGGACGCCCCCGTCGCCAACCTCTCCGGCGGTGAGCGCCGCCGCACCGCGCTGGCCGCCGCCCTGGTCCGCGACCTGGACCTGCTCGTGCTCGACGAGCCCACCAACCACCTCGATGTCGAGGGCGTGCAGTGGCTGGCCGAGCATCTGGTGAACCGGCGCAGCGCGCTGGTGGTCGTCACCCACGACCGCTGGTTCCTCGACACCATCGCCACCCGCACCTGGGAGGTGCAGGGCGGCAAGGTGGAAAGCTACGAGGGCGGCTACAACGACTGGATCTTCGCCCGCGCCGAGCGCTCCCGGCAGGCCGACGCCATGGAAGCCCGCCGCCAGAACCTCGCCCGCAAGGAACTGGCCTGGCTGCGACGCGGCGCGCCCGCGCGCACCTCGAAGCCGAAGTACCGCATCGAGGCGGCCGAGGCGCTGATCGCCAATGTGCCCGCCCCGCGCGACACCGTCGAGTTGGCCTCCTTCGCGCGAAAGCGGCTGGGGCGCGTCGTGATCGAACTCGAGAACGCCACCCTCGCCACCCCGGACGGCCGGGAACTGGTGAGCGATCTGACCTGGCGGCTCGCGCCGGGTGAGCGCGTCGGCCTGGTCGGCGTGAACGGCTCCGGCAAGACCACGTTGCTGCGCGCCCTCGCCGGTGACGCGGAACTGAAGTCCGGCAAGCGGATCCAGGGCCAGACCGTCAAGATCGGCTGGCTGCGCCAGGAACTCGACGACCTGCCGCTGAACATGCGCGTACTGGAAGCGGTCCAGGACGTAGCCCAGCGAATGATGCTCGGCGACAAGGAGATCTCCGCCGGTCAGCTCGCCGAACGCCTCGGCTTCACCCCCGCCAAGCAGCGCACCCCCGTCGGCGACCTCTCCGGCGGCGAGCGCCGCCGCCTGCAACTGACCCGAATCCTCATGTCCGAGCCCAACGTCCTGCTCCTCGACGAGCCCACCAACGACCTCGACATCGACACCCTGCAGGGCCTCGAGGACATGCTCGACGGCTGGGCAGGCACCATGGTCGTCATCTCCCACGACCGCTATTTGATCGAGCGCATCTGCGACACCACCTGGGCACTGTTCGGCGACCGCAAACTCACCAACCTCCCCGGCGGCATCGAGGAGTACCTGCGCAAACGCGCCGCTCTGGTCGCACCCCCTGCGAAGGCCACCCCCACCACCGCGAATTCCACTGCCCCCGCCACGGATTCGGCCGCCTACCGCGCCGCCCGCAAGGAACTCGCGAAGCTGGAACGCGCCCTGGAGAAGCTCACCGACCGCGAAGCCAAACTCCACACGGCCCTCGCCGAAGCCGCAACCAACCCCGACAAGCTCGTCTCCCTGGGCACAGAACTCAAGCAAGTCCAAGCCGAAAAGGAAGCCACAGAAGAGCGCTGGCTCGAACTGGCCGACGGCGCCTAACCGCGCATCTTGATGTCGACAGGCGGGAGGGGCTACCCGTGCTGGGCTTGGGCGTCCAGGGAGGGGACGGGGAGGCAGGTGCGGACGAATCCCGCACCGAAGGAGCTCAGTTCGATGGTGCGGTAGAGGACCTTGGTGCCGAAGCTGGCTCGCTTGAGGAGGCGGCGAACTTCGGGGAGCGCTTCCAGCAACTGGTAGCGGTTGGGGTTGCCGAGGGCCTCTCGCGTGACGTGAATGAGGCCCAGCCGGTCGAGGTTCGTGAGGTACTCGTCGATGCGGTTCGGGTACCGCAGGGCGGCGTCCTCGCCGAGCATGTTGAAAGTGGCTCGGTACGACGTTCTTCCGGTGCGGACCTCGACGGCGGGCTGCGGTCCGTCCAGGTAGAGGTGGCGCACGATGCGGGCCTCGTCGGGGGCGAGTTCGCCCAGGATGCGGGCGTAGGCGGTGTGGTGGTGGTTGTCGTCCTCGGTGTGGAAATCCGCGGAGCGGCGTAGCAATTCGGCCCCGCGGGCGCGTAATACGCTGGTGGCGCTGAGCTCCGGGGCGGCCTCCGCGCTCTCGGGCGTGCTCACGCCCAGCGCCTGGCGCACCGAATGCCGTACCTGCGCACCGGCTTCGGAGAGGATCGCGCGCGGCGGCTGCCCGGCCATGCTGCCGCGCACCACCACCGAGGTCACGCCGAGCGCCGTGTGCAGACTCCAGAAGCTGGCCTCGACCGCGGCGGACACCGCCACCGCGACCACGCCCGCGGTGGCGCGCACCGGACCGGCCGACGCCTGTTTCTCGTTGGGGGACACCGGTACCGGCAGTGACACTTGCTCGCGAACAGCGATGGACGCCTGCTCGCGAACAGCGATTTCCGTGCCGACCTCGTCGAGATCGTCATCGCCGCCGCCGGATTCGGTTATAGCCATGTGCTCGCCACTCCTGTTCCGAAGATCAGGAGGTGAGCGTAACCGGCGAAGAGCCCCAGCGCGCCGCCATGGACGAACAAAAGCCATTCGTCTTGTTTGATGGCCGATCGCAACATGTCCACGAACTCCGGCGGGGACAGCGCCGACATTTGTTTGGCGATGTACTCCTGCACCTGCCGCCCCTGCTGCACGTTGAACGCCGGGTCGGCGAAGGCGATGGGCGCGATGGTCATCGCCTCGGAGGTGAACGAGTCCTGCAGCGAGTCGTACTCGCGGCTGCCGAGCGCGAACTTGACCACCGACTTGGCCGGACCCAGCGCGCGATCCGCCGCGGGCTTGAGGGTGTCCTGCAGCATCTGCATGGTGCGGTCGGCGCGCGGCCCGTTGAGCAGCTCGTCGCCGATATTGGCCACCGTCATGATCTCGCTGGCCACCAGCGCCGCATACCCCTCGGTGATCTCGTCCTGGCGCTTGATCAGCAGGCCCTGCCGCCACGGGCACCACCACTTCGGGTACGCCGGTTCGAAGATCAGATTGATGCCGATCCAGTTGACCACCCAGCCGATGATCACCCCGCCGACCGGCAGCACCACCAGCGACGACCAGCCGGTGAAATGCAGGATGGCTACCAGTACCAGACCCATGGGCGCACCGAAGTAGAAGCCGAAGTTCTGCATGAACCGCAGTTCCTTGGCGCCCAGCACCTGGAACACCGAGTTCAGCATCTGCGGACGGGCCTGGAAGTACCGGATGGTCATCGACTTCACGTCGAGAAGTTGATCGATGTTCTTGCCGAGTTCAGCGGTGAGTTCGCGCAGAATATCGGGCAGTTGTTCCTTCACCCGGTTGTGGATCATCTCCCGGACCCCCGTCGGGAGGTTGTACCAGAGCTGCGGATGCTCGCGTTTGAGGATGTCCTCGACTATGTCGCGAATCTGGAGATCCGCAATTTCAACAAAATGTTCGGCCAGCTTGTCGGGCTCGAGTTCCCGATAGAAATCCGCGACGCTGCCGAGTTTCGCCAACCCCTTGTCCACCGCGATGCTGGCCATCTTGTCCGCGCGTGACGGCACGATCCCCTGCCAGCCGATACGCCCGTCGTACTGCAGCAGCGGCAGCACCTGAATCCGCTTGGGCAGGAACGGAAAAACCGCCGCCAGACCGGGCAGCCGGAAGCCGTGGAACCGGATCGGTTTGAACAGCATGAGCACGCCGGTCCAGTTGGTGATGTAGCCGATCACGCCCGTGAACAACGGGATGGTGATCAATTCCATGAGGATGGTCGGATGTACCCCAAAGACACTCTCTAGCACGACACCCTCCTGCCGACCCGCAACGCACCGCCGTCGGCGTTGACTACCCCATCGGCGATTCGGACCTTACTGGCTATTAAGGAAGCGAGTCCAGCGGCGGAGTGTCTGAGTCGGAGATCTGCATCACAGTGTCCGGGCAGGATGTTCCTTCCTCTCGATGGGACCACGAGAATGGCGGGGGCCACATCCATATCGTGCCTTGTGCTTGGGGTGTTGGGGGTCATGCGCGTCGTTATGGCGAGCGTGAACTGGGGTAGCCTTCGACTGGCTGTCGGGTTCGACGTGCCCGAAGGTCCGTCGGGGGCAATAATCTGTGGACGATTGTGTTCACCTGGCGATATTCGGAGATGGACGTGGCGGAAGACAGGATCCCGGGGCAGGACGTGGCCCGTCCGGGACCTCGTGCCGTGGAACGCAGTTCGGACGTGGAGCAGCGGCAGATCAGCAATGAGGCGCGGCTGATCCGGGGCGCGTTCCGGGCCGCCGGGCTGGCGGTCGGCACCGCGGTGCGCGGCACCGAGTGGGCGGTCGGCACCAGCTTCGAGATCACCAAGCAGTTGACCCAGGCCGCCCTGGACGGCGAATCCTCGGCCGATATCGCGGAGCGCACGGGGGCCGCGCTGCGCTCGATCGCCCGTAGCGCGCTCGGCGTCACCGAGGGTTCGGTGCGCGAGATCGTCAGCTACGTACCGACTCCCATGGGCGCGGCGCAGCAGGCCATCACCAATGGCGCGCTGATGCGCTCGGCCACCACCGACGAACTGCGCCGCCGCGGCGACGCGCTGCTGGCCCGCTCGGCCGACGTCTACTTCACCGAGGACGTGCATCCGGCCTACGACCGCATCCTCGATCAGCTCGCTCCCGACGAGGCCCGCATCCTGCGCTTCATGGCGTTGCAGGGCCCGCAGCCCGCGGTCGACGTGCGCACCAACCGGCCGCTGGGCATCGGCTCCGAACTGGTTGCGGGCGATCTGACCTCGGTGCCCGAGCAGTCCGGCGTCCGCTACCCGGATCGCGCCCGGCACTACCTGATCAACCTCAACCGCCTGGGTCTCACCATGACGTCCGAGGATCCGGTGGTGCTGTCGCGCTACATGGTGCTCGAGGTGCAGCCGGTGGTCGAGCAGGCGCTCAAAAAGGCCGGTCGAGTGCCCAAAATCGTGCGAAAGAGCCTGCGCCTGACAGAGTTCGGCGAGGACTTCTGCACCACCTGCTTCAGCATCAACGGCTGACTCGGTATCCGGCTGATAGCGATCCGGTACAAATCCGTGCCGATCCCTGAAGGTTTCCTACACCTGATGGGATTGTGGACGGTATGGATCCCGATGCGGTCGCGGCGATCAGCCGGCTGAAGTTCCGCTACCTGCGTGCGCTGGACACGAAGACGTGGGACGAGTTCGCCGACACCATGATTCCGGAGGCCACCGCCACCTACAGCGAGTACCTCCAGTTCGAATCGCGCGACGCCTTCCTGGCCTTCATGCGCAATACGCTGGGACCGCATGTCATCACCGAACACCGTTGCGACCATCCGGAAATCGACGTGGACGGCGACGAGGCGACCGGTACCTGGTACCTCGCCGATACCGTGCTGATCCCCGGCCACAACATGCTGCTGCGGGG
>NZ_JBSGBY010000103.1:0-17809 GCF_053601505.1 Nocardia sp. NPDC004722 | reverse complement strand
CGGGCACCCTGGTGCTGACCGTCGTGTTTGCGGATCAGACCTTCGCCTCGGTGCTCGAAGCCACTCGGGTGCGAAAACTGGTCGGCCCCAACCTCTCCTGGCCGGACGAGCCCACCCGGTGGATCTCGCTGCTGTCGCTGACCCCGGACGGTTCGCTCTCGCGCCGCTTCGGCGTGCTCGCCATGCTGCTGTGCCTGGCCGTATGTTTCGCGGTGGTGTTGCGCAAGGGCGGCCGGATTCCGGATACCGCGCGTGGCCCGGTGGCCCGGGTGCTCGGGATCGCGGTCATGTCGCTGCTGCTGATGGCCTTCACCCCGACCAAGTGGACCCACCACTTCGGCGTCTACGCGGGCCTGGCCGCCGCGCTGGCGGCGGTGACCGCGGTCGCGGTGGGCGGCAACGGTATTCGGGTGCGGTATCTGCGCTCGCTGTTCGCGGCGGCGGTGCTGCTGCTGGTGGCGTTCTGCTTCACCGGCTCCAACGGCTGGTGGTATGTGTCCGGCTACGGGGTGCGCTGGCCCGATCGCGCGCCGCTGATCGGCGGGACCAGCATCGCGTCGCTGATCTTCGGGCTGGGCGTGCTGTGCCTGCTCGTCACGGCGTGGCAGTACTATCGTGAGCCCTATCGGGAGAAGCGCTCCACCACTACGCCTTTCGACCGGATCGCCATTCGTCCGCTGACGGTGGCCGCGGCGGTGCTGGTGCTGTTCGAAGTCGGCACCATGGCCTCGGCCGCCTGGTCGCAGTACCCGGCCTACTCGGTCGCGCTGTCGAATCTGCGTGCCTTGCAAGGGCATCCGTGCGCACTCGCCGATGACGTGCTGGTGGAGGACAAGCCCGAGGACTCTCTCTTGTCGCCTTACACCGGCACCGCCGCCGACGGTCTGGCCGCCGACAACAGCGGCTTCACCGCCAACGGCGTCGGCGACCTCGCGCCCGAAGGTCCCGGGGGCAGCGGGGGCGGCCCGAAGCCGTCGACACCCCCGCCCGGCGGCGGTCCCGCCGACAAACCCAAGGCCGAGGCCGGGATCAACGGCAGCACCATCGCGCTGCCGTACGGCCTGGACCCCAAGCGCACTCCGATCCTGGGCAGTTACGCCACCGGGCAGCCGCAGCCCGCGCATCTGACCACCCAGTGGTATCGCATGGATCTGGCTGCAGCACAGCAGGATTCCAGTTTTCACGTGCTGATCCTGACCGTCGCCGGGCGCATCGCGGGCGAGGATCAGGGCCACGCGATCGACGGCGCGAAACTGCGCGTGGAATTCGCGCACCGCGCCGACGACGGCACCGTGCAGGCCCTCGGCGACCTGGCCCCGCCGAGTGTCGGCGGCGCACCCGGCTGGCGCAACCTGCCGATCGCCCTGGATCGAATTCCGTCCGGCACCAACGCTGTTCGCCTCGTCGCGAAGACCGACGACCCCACCGGCAAGCAGTGGCTGGCCCTCACCCCGCCCCGCCTGCCGCACCTGGTCACCCTCGACGCGAAGGTCGGCCACGACGATCCGGTGCTGACGGACTTCCATGTCGGCCTGGCCTTCCCCTGCCAGCACCCCCTCGATCACCGCGACGGTGTGGCTCAGCTCCCGGTCTGGCGCATCCTGCCCGACAAGCTCAACTCGCAGGTCTCCGAGAGCTGGGAGGGCGATGCGGGCGGCGGCCCGGTCGGCTGGAGCACGCTGCTGCTGAAGTCCCAGACCGTCCCCGCCTATCTCGACCACGACTGGACCCGTGACTGGGGTGAACTGCAACGCCTCACCCCGTACGTCGACGCGCCCGCCGCCACCGTCGACGTCCGGGTCGAGGACCGCTGGGGCTGGGTGAACGACGTCCCGATCATGGCCGCCGCCGACCCCACCCAGACCCGTTGACACCCGCGCTCACCTGCTGACCCCACGCTGACCTGGGGAGGCGGCGAGGCTCAGGAATCTCCCGGCGGGCTCACAGGATTGTCTGGACTCCGGGGCGCTGAATGGTCAGCGTGACCGCATCAGTCCAGGACAACCCGCCAGTGGTTCCGCCGCCTCCCGCGGCCACACAGACGACCGGGCGTTTCGACGGCAAGACCGTCGAACGGGCCGGTCTGGCCGCGCTCCTAGTCGGCACGGCGGTGATGTACCTGTGGAACATCACCATCAATGGCATGGGCAATCAGTTCTACGCCGGGGCCGCCTGGGCCGGGTCGAAGAACTGGGAGGCCCTGCTGTTCGGGTCGCTGGATCCCGCGAACTTCATCACGGTCGACAAGCCGCCGGTGTCGCAGTGGGTGATGGGGCTGTCCGGGCAGATCTTCGGCTTCTCGAGCGCGAGCATGCTCGTCCCGCAGGCGCTGATGGCGGTGGCCGCGGTCGGGCTGCTCTACGGTGCGGTACGGCGGCTGACCGGCAGCCACTACGCCGGGCTGCTCGCCGGTGCGGCGCTGGCCGTGACGCCGGTGGCGGCGTTGATGTTCCGGTTCAACAATCCGGACGCGGTCATGGTGCTGCTCATGACGGCCGGCGCCTACGCCACCGTCCGAGCTCTCGAGCGGGCCTCGACCAAGTGGATTCTGCTGGCCGGGGTGGCGCTGGGGTTCGCGTTCCTGGCCAAGATGCTCGAGGGTCTGATGGTGCTGCCCGCGCTCGGCGTGGTCTACCTCGTCGCCGCACCCAATCCGATCCGCGCCCGGCTGCTGCAACTGGTCGGCGCGCTCGTCGCGCTGCTGGCGTCCAGCGGATGGTACGTGCTGGTCACGCTGCTGTGGCCGGCCTCGAGCCACCCGTATCTGGCCGGGTCGACCGACAACAACTTCATGAATCTGGTGCTGGGCTACAACGGCTTCGCCCGGGTGCTCGGCCGCAACCATCGTGGCGGCGGCACGCCCCCGGACCCGAGCGCGGTGCCCACCCCGACCCCTGTCCCAACGGGCGCCGCCGACGCGGCCGCGCAGAACGGTCCCGGCGGACGCGGCGGCTTCGGCGGCTTCGGCGGCGGCCAGGTGCGCGGCGTGGAGCGACTGTTCACCGGCGAATTCGGCTTCGAGATCGCCTGGCTGCTGCCGGCCGCGCTGCTGGCCCTGGTGCTGGTGCTGGTCTCGCGGGGCCGGGCTCCGCGCACCGATCTGGTGCGGGCGGGCGCGATTCTGTTCGGACTGTGGATGATCATCGACGGCGCGGTGCTCAGCTGGATGAGCGGCACGGTGCATCCGTACTACTGCCTGTCGATCGCACCGGCCGTGGCGGGGATGTTCGCGCTCGGGATCCACGAGATGTGGACCAGGCGCGACAGTCTGCTCGGCCGCGGCGGACTGGCCGGATTGGTGGCGGTCACCGGGGTGTGGAGTTTCGTACTGCTGCACCGCAACAGCGGCTGGTTCCCCGAATTGCGGTGGGCGATCCTGGCGGTGACCGTGGTGGCGTGCGCGCTGATCCTGTTGCCGCAGCACCGATCCCATCACCGGATCGCCACCGTGGCGCTGGCGCTCGGGCTGATCGCGAGCCTCGGCGGCACGGCCGCCTACTCCCTCGCCACCATCGCCACGCCGCACAGCGGTGGCGGGCCGACCGTCGGCCCCGCGGCCTCCGACCGACGGGGTGGCGGCGGCGGTTTCGGTGAGTCCCAGCCGAATCCGCAGCTGGCCGCGCTGCTGCGCGGGTCCGACGCGACCTGGGCGGCGGCGGTCAACGGCTCGTCCGCCGCGGCGGGGCTGGAGTTGCAGACCGACAAGGCGGTGATGGCGATCGGCGGCTTCTCCGGGAGCGATCCCACGCCTACGCTGGCCGAGTTCCAGGCCGACGTGAAGGCGGGCAAGATCGGCTACTACATCGTGCAGAGCAACGGGCGCGGTGGCCAGAACCCCGCTGATCAGCCGAACCGGCAAGGTGCTCCGGGTGGTCAAGGCGACCAAGGCGCTCAGGGCGGTCCGGGTGGCCAGGGTGGCTTCGGCCGCAACCAGCACTCCGACATCACCAACTGGGTGACCGCGACCTTCAAGCCCCAGCAGGTCGGCAACACCACGGTCTACAAGCTGACCGGCTACACCGGCTAGCGATTCAGCAGACGGGCGTCACCTTCATCATCGCCACACCGTGGGCGGGAAGGTCGGCGCCCGTCACGCTGCCCGTGGTCGTCGTGGTGGTGTGGGCCCACAGGTCGCGGACCGTATAGCAGGACGTCTGCCGCAATCCCGCTGCGACGGCATCGGTTTCGACGGTCGCGGGGGTGTCGCCGAGGTTGAACATGGCGATCGCCACCGAACCGTCGGCGAGTGGTTTGCGGAGGATGCGAGGGTCGGCCGGGAGTCGGGTAGCCTGCGCGACGGCCGGATCCTGGTCCACCGCAACCACATCGGTGTTCGTCAGGATCGCGCGGGTGTCCTCGCTCATGGCGCGCACATCGTTTCCGGCCAGCAGCGGCGCGGCGAGCATGGCCCACAGGGAGAAGTGTGCGCGCTGCTCGTCGAGGGTGAGATTACGGCCTGGATCACGCAATTGCGCGATCACGGCAGGCGAGATCTCCATCGCGGATTCCAGCTGGATGACCTGCCGGGTGGTGAGGGTGCCGGTCAGCACCTCGACCGGGAAGCCCGCCAGGTGCGTGCCGATGAAATCGGTCAATTGCACGCCCACGACCAGCATGTCGGGGTCGTTCCAATATCCGGGCCGGACCCGCCCGGACAGCGGCTCGGCCGCCGCCAGCTGATCGGTGACTCCGAGAAACACCGCGGCATTGGACGTCTCGCCCTGATGGTCGAGCAGATCGTTGTGCCACAACGGAATCAGATCTCCGGAGGTGCGGCTCATATCGGCCACCGTGGACCAGTCGTAGCCCGCTCCCGCGCCCGGATTCGCGGAACTGTTCGGATTGATGCTGTACACGATCCGACGCCCGGTGTGCCGCAACGCGTCCCGCATGGCGGTGAACATCCGCACCTGCTCGCCCAGATCGGCGTCGCTGCGACACCAATCGTATTTCAGCAGGTCGACGCCCCATGCCGCGAAGGTCTGCGCGTCCTCGGTCTCGTGCCCGCCGGACGCGGTGCCCGGCGACTGCCCGCAAGTCTGGTTGTAGGGACTCGAATACAGCCCGAGCAGCATTCCTCGCTGATGCACGTACTCGGCGAGGGCTGCCATCCCGTGCGGGAACCGCACCGGATCCGCCCGCAGTTTCCCGTCGCCGTCCCGTTGCGACGCGGCCCATCCGGCGTCGAGGTCGACGTACCGATAGCCCGCGTCCCGCATGCCGGAACTGACCATCGCATCCACGACCTCATGAATATTGTTCTCCGTCAACGCGATTCCGGAGTTCCAGGAATTCCATCCCAGCGGCGCGGCCGTCATCCCGCTCACCCCACCCGGTACCGTGTCATCCCGGGATCCGCAGCCCGCACCGCCGATCAGCACCGTGACGGCGATGACCACCCCGTACGACAGCGCCCGCGATCGCACGCCGAGGGCCTCCTTCGGATTCGGTGAGCCGGTACCGGTTCTCTCACAGCGCTTTCTCAGCGCTCGACGTGCACTGTGGTCGCGTGACAAACCCTACGGCACTCACCAACTCGTCGCTGCGCTCCCTGCCCGCCAAGGTTCCCCAGATCACGGCCCTGTTCTGGGTGATCAAGGTGCTCTCCACCGGCATGGGCGAGACGTTCTCCGACTTTCTCGTCAAACACCTGAACCCGGCGCTCGCGGTCGGCGGCGCACTGACTGCTTTCGTCGTCGCCCTGGTGGTCCAATTCCGCAGTCCCCGATACCAGGTCTGGACCTATTGGACCGCGGTGGTCATGGTCGCGATCTTCGGCACCATGGTCGCCGACATCGTCGATTTCGTGATCGGCATCCCCCTCGCCGTGTCGAGTCTGGTGTTCGCGGCGCTGCTCGCCGGAGTTCTCGCCCTCTGGTACCGCACCGAGGGCACCCTGGACGTGCACACCATCAACACCCGCCGCCGCGAGGGCTTCTACTGGACCACCGTCGTGGTCACCTTCGCACTGGGCACCGTGCTCGGCGACTTCACCGCCGCCGCACTGCATCTGGGCTATCTGCTCTCCACCGTCCTGTTCGCGGTGGCGATCGCCGTCCCCGCCCTGTCGTGGCGCTACGCGGGCCTCAACCCGGTGATCGCCTTCTGGGCCGCCTATGTGGTCACCCGCCCGCTGGGCGCGTCGATCACCGATTGGCTCGCCTCCGACCGCAGCGACGGCCTGCACCTCGGCACCGGCTGGGTCACCCTCGCCGCCACCATCCCCATGCTCGCCCTCATCGCGACCCTGGCCCGCCGCCGGGACACGGCCTGATAGTTCAAGGTTTTGTTGCAGTCGACCGCCTCGGATACGCGAACGGCCCCGCCGCAGATATCTAGGCATGACTGATGATCAGACGGTGGGGGCCGCTCTCGGGCGGCTGGTCGAGGAAGGTGTGCTGTCCGCTCCGCAGCGGGATGCGGTGGCGGCGGCACTGGCACGAGAGCGGGCACGTCCGTCCGCGGGACGGCTCGTCGCGGAGATCGCGGCGTACGCGGGGGCGGGGCTGCTGCTGGCGGGCGTTGGGCTGCTACTGGGTTCGACATGGGACAGGCTGGATCGACTCGGGCAGATGCTGGTGCTGGCCTTCGTCACCGCTTCACTGGCGATCGGCGGCGTGGTACTGGCCGGGCCGAAACAGCTTTTCGCACAGCGCATGCCGGTGCGGACCACGCGAACGCGGCTGGCGGCGGCCCTGTTCGCCCTCGCGACGCTGTCCACCACGGGATTCGTCGTGGCCGCGGTGGCCGATACCGACGACGAGAATTGGCTATGGGCAGTTCTCGTCGCGACGGTGGTGGCCGTGGCCGGATATCGGGCGCTGCCCTCATTGGTCGGATTGGTGGCCGTCGTCGGCTTCGGCACGTGGGCGGTGGGCGGGATGCTCGGAGCCTGGGCGCACGCTTCGAGCCTCGTGGTGGGAATCGCCGTCCTGCTGATGGGCGGAATCTGGTTGGGGCTCAGCCGGATCGGCCTGGCGGTCCCCGGTTGGGCCGGGTACGCGTGCGGCATAGCGGTCGGGCTCATCGGTGCGGAATACGCGGATCCCAGCTGGTTGTGGGCCGCCCTACTGGCACTGCTCGTGGCCGTGGCCAGTTTCGGCCTGTATGTCACCGACCGCTCCCCGGTGCTGGTGTTCGGCGGCGGCTGCTGCGTGGCATTGGCCGTGATTCGCCCGGTCTGGCACTGGACCGGCCATTCGACCGGGGCGGCAGCGGTCGTCGTGCTGATCGGCGTGGTGGTGCTCGGCATCGCCGGAACGCGTCTCGTGCGCGATCATCCGTAACCGCCGTCGGAAAGCACCCGCCGAAAGAAATCCGCCGCTGCCCGGAAAGCCGGGCAGCGGCGGATTTTCGTGGTGGAGATCGTCAGTTCTGCGGTCCGGGCCCGCCGCCCGGGGGCTGGGCGCCGTCGGGACCGTCTGCGGGCGGGGCGGGCTGCGCACCCGGGGGCGGGGGTTTGCCGATGTGCTGGGCGATGTCGGGGAGCATGCGGTTGGCCACCTGTTCCCAGTTGCCCCAGTTGTGGACGCCGAGGCTCGGGAAGTCGTAGGTGACGTTGTCGTAGCCGGTGTTCTGCAGCTTCGACTGGAACGCCTTGGTGTTGGCCAGGGCGATTCCTTCCAGGGGCATGCCCTGGATGACCGCGTCCGACGAGGACAGGTCCTGCTGGGCGGGGACCGCGCTGCCCGCGGAGATGTAGAGGCGGGTGTTGTTGGCGATCAGCTTGTCGGTGAAACCGTAGGGGTCCATGCGATTCCACTTGGCGCTGCCCGCGGCCGCCATCGAATCGATGTTGTAGCCACCGGCGGCCAGTAGGGCCAGGCGCAGCGCGTCGCGCATGCCGGGCGCGGACATGTAGAGGTAGCCCGAGAGCGAACCGGCGTAGTTGAACTGCTCGGGATGGTAGGCCGCGAACAGCAGCGCCGCGCTGCCGCCGCTGGAGAGCCCGAAGATCCCGTTGCGAGAGTCACTGAAGCCCAGGCGATCCCGCAGCGCGTTGCGCAGGTTCTGGGTCAGGAAGGTCTCCCACTGGTAGGTGTAGGACTTCCCTGAGGTCTCGTCCCAGCCCGCGATCGCCGAACCGGAATCCCGGCTCGGGAACAACGAGGCGTCCGGATTGCTGCCGCCGAAGCTGCTCGGCGCGTCCCAGTCCTGGTAGAAACTGGACTCGCCGCCGACCGGCATCACCACATTGATATTGAACTTGGCCAGCGCGGCCGGAATGCTGGTGTGAATCTCCCAGCCGTTGTAATCGTTCTGCGCGCGTTCACCATCGAGCAGATACACCACCCGATCGGTATTGCCGTCCGCGGCCCGCACGATGCGTGTCTTCACCGAACCCATGCTGGAATCGACGTAGAAATCGAAAGCGTTCGGATTCGTGTCCGCCGCAGCCGGACCGGCTACCACCCCGAACGGCAGCATTGCGGCCACCGCGGCGCCCACCAGGCCCCGCTTGACCCATCCTCCCCGCATATCCTGTTTTACCTTCCGTTGTGCGGCCGCAGCGGCCGCTTCCCCTCGATCCTCCCCCGCTCCCCTGTTCCCGGCGCGGCGGTCCGTCGTGCAGCATAACGGCTACGGATCGACGGGTCTCATCGAATGGGATTGCGGCCCAGACAGCTAACGGCGGAGCAGGTCAGGCGAGTTCGACGCGAATGGGGTCGCCGGGACGGACGGTGGCCAGCAGACGCGGGTCGCCGTCGAAGCTGCCGAGGATATTGCAGGGGCTGGCCAGTCGGCATTCGTCGGCGTGCGAGATCGGGGTGGGGCCGTAGGGCAGGGCCAGCGAATCGCCGTCGGTCCAGAAGGCGACCGTGCCCGGATCCACCACCTGACGGGCGTCCGATTCGCGCGGCACGCTCACGCCGGTCTCGAAGTAGACCTCCTCGCCCCAGGTGCTCGCCGTGGAGGTGATCGGCAGGGCGGCGAGCAGCGCCTTGGTGGTGGGGGTGTCGGCGAGGGTGGCGGTGAGCTGGTTGGCGGGCCAGGTGATGCGGATCGAGACGGTCATGCCCCACATTCAACAATATGTTGAAATTCGAGGGAAGGGCTACTGCGCGGTAGCCACCGCGTGCTCGAACATTCCCGGATCGTGCGCGCACACGACCAGCAGATCCGGCCCGCTCGACTGGTAGAGATGCGCCAGCCGGGCATGGTTGTCGCGCACCTGAGCCCGGTCGTGAGCGAGCACGTTCTCCATCAGCGTGTGCATCATCGGCACCGGCGACGTGCCGTCGACCCGGCCCGCATGCAGGAACGCGTCACCGCAGTGCAGCACCCAGCGATGCCCGGCGTCGACGGCGACCGCGGTGTGGCCGCGGGTGTGACCGGGCGTCGGAACCAGGACGATGCCGGGACTGATATCGGTGAGCTCCTGGGCGACGAAGCCGCGCCAGCGCTCCCCCTCCGGCCGGTGCTCGACGATCTTGGGATCGTGCGCCCACTGCACCGGACGGAACCGCGAACGCTCCCGCCGGGTCGGCGCGTGGATCGCACCCTGCGCCTCGTCGGCGGTGAGATGCAGTGTGGCGTCGGGGAAATCGGCCAGACCGCCCAGATGATCGGAGTCCATGTGGGTGACGATCACGTGGCGCACATCGCGGGGATCCAGCCCGAGCGCCCGGATCTGATGCACCGCGGTCTCAGCGGGATCGAGCGCGGGCCGATTGAACGTGCGCTGCGGACCGACCCGCCCGGCGGGATCGGCGATGTCCTGCAAGCCGAAACCGGTGTCGACGAGTACCAGCCCGTTCCCGGTCTCGACGAGCAGCACATGACAGACCAGCGGCGCGAAGGGAATCCGCAGGGTGCCGCAATTCAGGTGGTGAACCTTCATGGAAGAGAGCCACTTTCGAGTCAGTGGGGAGGTTCCATCGCCCCTTTCTACAGCTAAGCACGCGGGTTACACCCGACTCACAAACTTCCGTTAAGCAAACCGGAAGGTTGCTCGCGAAAGCTGGCGTCGAGCATCGGTGAAGGGGGCATGCATGACGACGGTGGCGGTGATCTTCGGGGCGTTCTTCGCGGTCATGATCGTGGTGACGGTGGTGGCGATTCCCCTGACGATCCGCGCCGAGCGGGAACGCAAAGCGCGGATTCGGGATTGGGCGGCGACGTACGGGTGGAGCTTTCAGGAACGCGCGACCGCGGCCTGGACGGGGCGGGTGCCGGGACGCAACCGACGCGGGATCGGGGTGACGGTCACCGGGCGGGTGGGCGGACGCTGGGTGACCGTATCGGAGTACTCGTACCAAACGACCAGGCACAGCGGGGAATACAGGTATACCAAGACGCATTTCTACATCGTGGCGGTGGCCCTGCTGGATCGGCCGCATCCGCCGCTGGCCGTGCGGTATCGGGGCGTGATCTCCCACCTCGGCCGCGCCTTGTTCGGCGACAAGCCGACCGCCACCGGCAATGCCGCCTTCGACTCCCGCTTCCGGATCGACGCGACCGACCCGGCCCACGCCAAGGCCATGGTGAGCCCGGCGCTGATCGCCGCGCACCTCACCGGCGCCGTGCCGCAGTGGAGTCTCGTCGGCAATGAATTGCTCACGTACACGACGTTTTCGGGAAAGATCCAGGACCCCCGGCTGATCCCCTGGTACGCCGGGCAGATCTCACGGGTAGCAGACCTGCTCGGCCCGGTCGATCTCGTCGCGCCCCATCAACTCCCGGCCCCGCCGCGCTGATCGCCGACGGGTCCGACGGTGAAAGCCGCACTGCGCCCACGGGCGTCGAGGCGGCCGTCGCCCCAGCTGGCACTGCCGTAGGCGTCGACATCGACGGCATAGCAACCGGCGGCCACCGCCTCGGGCAGTTCGATGGTGGTGCGATCCCGCCAGTCGACCAAGCCCAGATAGCTACGGCGCGACGGCGTGTCCAGCGCCACCAGAAAGAGGCGTGCCGACTCGAATATCCGATGCGCCGCAGCCTCTTCCAGCCAGGTCACGCCCAGGCTCCGATGTTCCGGATCGGCGAAATCCACGGTGACCAGTAGAGCCGACCGCTCCTCGACCCCTGCCCGCTCTCTCACGACTGCCTCCTCGCGCACCCGCCGGACGCACTGGCGGCGCGCCCCGGCGGGCAATCCCGCTGCCCTCCAGGCTGGCACGCCACCCGCCGCGCGGCAATGTGAATCAGGCGGGGTGAACCGCGGCTTCGAGGTAGGCCAGGACGGCTGCCGGGGAGTCGGCGAAGTGGACCAGGTCGGCGAGTGGGAGGGGGAGGAAGCCCTCGGCCTCCATGCGCTCGAACTGGGTGAGCAGGCCGTCGTAGAACCCGGCGGTGTTGAGCAGGACCACCGGTTTGCGGTGCAGGCCGTGCTTTTTCATCTCCAGGATCTCGGTGGCCTCGTCGAGGGTGCCGGTGCCGCCGACCATGATGACGACGGCGTCGGCGCGGGCGAGCAGGGTCGCCTTCCGGGCGGCCAGGTCGGGGGTGATGATCATCTCGTCGGCATCGACGCGGGCTTTGGCGCGCAGGAATTCCACCGAGACGCCGACCAGCCGGCCGCCGCTGTCCTGGACGCCGTCGGCGACGACCTTCATCAGGCCGACGTCGGAGCCGCCCCACACCAGCGTGTGCCCGCCCTTGCCGATCAGTTCCGCGAATTCCCGTGCGGGACCGGTGTAGCGCTCGTCGAGGTCGGCGGCCGAGAGAAACACGCAGATGTCCATGCCGTCACCCTAGAGGTCGGGGGCGTCACCTCGGAGGTCAGGCGAAGGTGCGTTCCCACCGCTCGATCCCGGGCAGCCGCGCGCCCGGTGGCACCGTGCGGCAGTGCGCGAGCAGGTCGTAGCCCGAGTGCAGCAGATCCATGTGCGCGGGCCAGACCGGCCCGGCCCAGCCGGGATCGTTGTGGGCGGAGTCGAGTCCGCTCCGCATCGCGCCGATCAGATCGAATTGCAGGTCTCGGCGCAGCACCATGGCGGGTGTGGCGTTGATCGGCTGGGCGCGCAGGCATTCCAGCAGTTCCAGCGCGCCGCCGCGCACCCGTCGGTCCGTCCAGGCCAGCGTGCGCCGATGCGCGTGCGGCAGGACGTAGCGCAGGGTGAGCAGGGCCACCACGACCCCGATCGCGGTCTCCGCCAGCCGATCCCGCATGACCGCGCCGATCGCCTGCCCGCCCAGCCCGGCCCCACCGGCGATCAGGGCGACCGGGGTGAAGAAGATCGCCGCCAGCGCGTAGTTGCGGGTGATGAACAACTCCACCCCGAATTGCAGCACCGCGAGCACGGCGACCAGCGCGAACCCCTTGGGCTGCAACTGGATCACGGCCGCGAACATCCCGAGACCGAGCGCGGTGCCCAGCAGCCGCTGCAAGGCCCGCACGCCGCCGTGCACGCGATCGGGCCCGGCCTGCAGGATGATCAGCGCGGTCAGGATCGCCCAGTGCGGGTGCTGGGAACCGGTCGCTCCGGCAATGACTCCCGCCAACACCCCCGCGACGGCGACCCGCAGCGCGGTCGCCGTCGCATGCGAGTCCAGGGTCAGCGAGCGCCGCAGCCGATACCGGATGGTGGGCCGCGCCAAGGGAATTCCCTGCGGATCGGCATCCGAGCTCGGGGCCGCCTCGGCGAGGCGTCGGTGCGCGGCGAGCAGTTCCGACACCAGCGGCGTGGTCTCGGCGCGATCGGAGAGCCCGGCGTCGTACACCGTCGCCCACCCGTTCCAGAGTGCCTCCGCCGCCCGATGCCGTTGCGGCGCGGTCGCTATGCCCTGCTCGCGCGCCGCCGCATAGTCGTCCACGCCACGCACGGCCTGGGTCACGGCCAGACGGGTGGGCCGGTCCGGGGCGATCAGCCACCCCGCCATCGACACCGCGAGCGAACCCGCGACACCCAGCGCCGTCGCGATCAGGATGCCGTCGGCCGGGATCCCGGCGCGGGAGGCCGCCAGCGCACCGGAACAGGCCACGAGAAAGAACATCATCCCCGGCGGCCCCAACCGCGCCGCGTCGATGACATACGCCCCGATCATCGCGATGAGCGGCAACAGCACGACCTCGATCAGCCAGGCCGGGGCGAAATCGCGCAGGCCCGCGCCCGCCGCGATCCCCAGCGCCACGCAGGCCAGCAGGGCAACCCCGGCGATCGAGATCACCTGCCATCGAACGCGATACGCGCGACCCTCGCCGTACATGACCGCGAAGGCCCCGAAACACGCGAACAGCGCCCAGCTCGATCGACCGCACGCGACCAGCAAACCAGCGGGAATGGCGAAGGCCAGGGCGGTACGCAGCCCGGCATCCCAGCGCCACCCGCCCGGGGCGAGCCGGAGCACGAGGTTCCGGCGACGCGCGATCGGCGGCGGGCTTTCTCCCAGCGAATCGGTCTCGGCGCTCACCATCCCATACAACACGACGGCCCGGCCGGGCTCGGCGCGGGCTCTGGAGTGCTGTCATTTCGGGAGCGGGCCTCGGAGCGGCAAACCACCCGGAGGCCCCGGCCGTCGCCTCCGATGGGCGGGCCGAAAGGTGTCTAGGCGGCGTCCAGCTTGACCCGCACCGTGACGGTGGACCCGTCGCGGTGCGTCACCGCGCGTCCGGTGCGGTCGACGCCGTTGAGGCGCAGGGAAATCGGTGCGCCTTCGCCCTGGAAGTTGCGCCACCAGCTCTTCTTGTCCGGCATGGCGACACCGATCACGATCTCGTCGCCGCGGCGCACGTAGTTGACGGGGGTGCTGAAGGTCTTGCCCGAGCGCCGCCCGGTATAGGTGATGACGACGAATCCGCGACCCATGAGCTTGCCGATCACCGGAGCTTCGGTCAGCGCGACGATACCGGCGTTGAGCGTGCCCACCACCTGTGCCACAACATCTTTCAGTGCCATTTGCCCTCCTTTTTCAGGGGGACGGTAGCACTCGATAGCGAAGGTATCGATCTGAGCCCCGGAGCGGCGGCACCGCTCCGGGGTCCGGCTGCTACGGGACCAGCAGCCTCGCGAGCAGGTCGTTCACGGCGCAAATGAGGTGACCGATGAAATGCGGGATCATGCGTCTTCCTCCTTCGTGACAATGAATATTGGTGACCCACTAGTCGGTTCGCTTCGCTGAGCCGACAACCGTGTTGATCCTCTATTCGTTGCCGAAGACTGGACGGATGTCCCGGCGATGCTGTCCCCTCCACGGCATCGCCGGACCGAGTTGTGCGGCCCACGCGAAACACACGCCGAAGAGGGCCCTTGTGGGGCCCGGGGTGCGCCGAATTACGAAGGAATACCTACACATCCGCTGGCCGAAGCGGGCTGTCCCGTGCCACGCACCGGCCGCTCATGAGTAAAGCCGACGGGTTTGCCGCGGACAAGCTGAGACAGTGACCCTAAATAGGGTCTGTTCCCGCCGACGGACCCGAGTACGGGCGCACCACACCGATGCACAGATGCAGGTGGTCACGTCCGGGCGGGAAGGACTGCAACTGCATGGTGACGCTGACCGGACCCGCCGCGGTGTGCACATGCTGCGGCTCCTCGACACCGCGATCGAAAGCGACGCTGCGGGTGAGCCACAGACGCACGAAATCGGGATCGTCCTGGAGGACGCTCAGCACCTGTGAGGCGGCAGGCGGATTACCGAGGTGCGCGCAGATGCCACGCATCCTCGCGACATCGTTCGGGATCTCGTCGCGCCAGGTCGCCATTACCCGCCGGCCGATCGGCCCGAAGAGCCAGAACATCACGTTGCCCGCCGCGACCCGACCGGGAAAAAGCTGTTCGTAGGCGTCGTTCGCGGCGATGACGTCCCAGCGCCAATTGCAATAGGCGGCCGGGCTCGGCATCAGGTCGTCGAGCATGGCCCGCTCGGCCGCGGTCACCTCGGTTCGCACCACCTCCGGCATCGGCGGCCTCGGCAGATGAACGCGGGTCAGATCATCGAGGTGCCGGAATTCGGCCGCGGTCGTGAGCCCGAGCGCACGCCCGAGCGCTTCCTGCGTCGGCCCGCTCAACCCGTACTGCTCACCGCGCTCGAGCTTCTGAATGGTCCGAGCCGAGAGAAACGCGCGCTGCCCCAGCGCTTCCCGGGTGAGGCCGAGCCGCTTGCGATGGAACTGCACATAATCCGCGAGTGAGGGTAGGGGGAGTTTCAGCTCGTCCGAAGACACGCGCATCTCACCAACCCTCGAACAATCACGTACAGCTACGGTCCAGCATCCTATTACTCGGGGTGGCGTGATCCCGCAGTCGGTCCGCCGTCCAGATCGTCCACAGACCGTAGACCAGGGTGGCGGCGAACACCAGGATGTAGGCGTTCTCCAGCACCGGTTCGGAGTGCCACGGCTTGGGCAGCACGAAGACGCCGACCGACGCGAACTGCGGCGTCCACTGATACGTCCACGCCCCGGTCGCCACGAACAATCCCGCCGCGGCCACCCACCAGCCCGGCCGGGTCTGCGCGCGATGCACCAGATGAACGAGCAGTGGCACGAACCACACCCAGTGATGACCCCACGAGAACGGTGACACCGCACACGCCGTCATCCCGGCCAGCGTCACCGACAGCAACCGTTCGGCACGCCGGTACAGCGCGACGCTGATCGCGAGCCCCGCGCCCGCGGCCATGCCCGCGAGCAGCAGCCACCACCAGACCGGAGACGAGCCCCCGCTCAGATGCGCGAGCACGCCGCGAATCGACTGATTGGCCGGTTCGGTGTCGGGTGCGATGCGGTCGGAGTGGAAGAAGGTCGACAACCAGTACTGCCGGGAGTCACCGGGCGAGACGATCCAGGCGAGTGCGACCGTGGCCGCCAGCGCGGCGGTCGCGGTGGCGGCGGCCCGCCACTGCCGCAACGCCAGGAACTGCACGATGAAGAACGCGGGCACCAGCTTCACCCCGGCCGCCAGCCCGACTCCGACGCCGCGCGCCCGGGAGTCGTCGGCGCGCGAGAAGTCCCAGAGCACCAACAGCATCAGCACCAGATTGATCTGCCCGTAGAACAGCGTGGTGCGCACCGGCTCCAGGAACAGGCAGGTAATGGCCAGCAGCGCAGCGATACTCGCGATCCGCGGCGTGATCCGGTAGCCGAGCATGCGCCAGCACAGCAGCACGCAGGCATACAGCACACCGACATTCACCAGCAGGAAGGCATCGGTGATCCAGGCGGCGGGCACCGCCAGGCCGGGCATGAAGACCATCGCCGAGAACGGCGTGTAGGTGTAGAGCAGCCCGCCGACGGTCTCCTCCGCGTAGAGGGAGTGCCCGTGCAGCAGCCGCCACGCGCCCTCGCGGTAGATGTGCACGTCCAGCCCGCCCGCCAGGATTCCGGCCTTCTCCAGCCAGGGGTCGACGGTGGTGAACAGCAGGGTCAGGGCCGCGGTAGCGCTGAGGACGAGCACGAAAAATGTTGCACCGAACCGCGAAACAGTCGTCGGGGATGAATCGGACACGACTGGTCAGCCTAGTGAAACGCGACTACACCTTCATGCCCCGGATGTGGAGGTCCCCGTCACGGCATTCGCCTGGGCGAGGATGGCCGATCCCATCCAGCGCCGCAGATACCGCCGCAGCTCGTCGTCGGAGCGCGGCGGATTGCCCGGCGAGATGAAGAACGACTGCATCGTCCGCAGCAGGAATTCGACCAGCTCGCGCAGGGATTCGTCGTCGTAGCCGTACTCGCGCCAGTCCACGTCGAAGCGCTTGATCATGGTGATGCCGAAGTCCTGCGCCTGCTCGGAGGTGATCCCGGACGGGTCGGCATTGGTGTAGGTGGCCGTCAGCAGAATGCCCAGATGCGGGGTGCGGCGCACCTCGGCGAGGGTGTAGACGATGCCCTCGGTCATGGCGTCGACCGGTTCGGTGCGCCCGCGCACCTGCGCGGCCAGCCGATCGAGGAACCCGTCCACCGAGGCGATGGCCGAGGCCCTCATGAGCGCGTCGGCGCTGGGGAAGTAGCGGTACACGGTCTGCCGGATGACGCCGAGTGACTCCGCGACATCGGCGATGCTGATCTCCGCGCCGGTGCGCCCGATCAATTCGACTGCGGCGGAGACGATTCGACGGGTTGCCTCCGCATCGTCCTCCGGCGGACTGCCGCCCCACCCGCGCCTTCGTGCCACGCCCGACCGTAACACGCACCCGCGTGTCGAACGGAACGGCAGGCCGCTGAGCAGGATCTTAAAATCATACACTTGAACGTGCCTGTGTATGTTTGTATGTTCACAGCGGCATCGGAGCCGGAAGACGAGGTATCGCCCGATATGACCGAATTGATTGTGCGGAAGCTGACTTTCGCGTTCGAACAACACGATGTGCCGTTCCTGTGGAATCCCGAGAACCCGGCCTTCTCGAGCATGGCCAACGCCGTGTCGTTCCTGGCCATCGGCTTCGAGAAGATGATCGTGCAGATGATCACCCAGGCCAAGCCGCAATTCACCGATCCGGAGGTGGCCGAGGAGGCCGACGCGTTCATGCGGCAGGAAGGGCAGCATTCGACCGCCCACCGCCAGCACGTGCGCGGCCTCATCCGCGCCTACCCGGGCCTGCAGGAGACCCTCGACGAGGTGGTCGCCGAATTCGACAAGCTCACCGCCGAGACCCCGCTCAAGTACCGGCTCGCCTACACCGCCGACCTCGAGGCCACCTTCACCTCGGTGTTCAAGCTCATGCTCGACAACGAGGCCGCGCTGTTCCGGCCCGGCGACGATCGGGTGGCGTCGCTGTTCATCTGGCATTTCGTCGAGGAGGTCGAGCACCGCAGCTCGGCGCTCATCATCTTCGACTCACTGGTGGGCAGCGACCTGTACCGGATGCGGGTGGCCCCGTCCATCTTCCGGCACGTGCTGCGCATCATGCGGATCGCGTGTGCGGG
>NZ_JBSGBY010000102.1:0-17834 GCF_053601505.1 Nocardia sp. NPDC004722 | reverse complement strand
CCGCGCAGCACCGCGTGGAGTTCCTGCAGGGACCGGACGCCGATGCCGCCGCGAATGGTGGCCTCGATGCCCTGCACGGCCGCGGCCGCACCCTGCACGGTGGTGATGCACGGGATGTTCGCGCCGACGGCGGCGGTGCGGATCTCGTAGCCGTCCACGCGCGGTCCGTTGTTGCCGTACGGGGTGTTGAACACGATGTCGACGTCGCCGTCCTTGATCATGTCCACGATGCTGGGCTGGTCACCGGATTCCTCGGAGTGCTTGCGCACCTGCTCGCACGGAATACCGTTGCGGCGCAGCATTTCCGCGGTGCCCTCGGTGGCGAGGATGCGGAAGCCGAGGTCGTGCAGGCGCTTGACCGGGAACACCATGGCGCGCTTGTCGCGGTTGGCGATCGAGACGAAGGCAGCGCCTTCAGTCGGCAGCGAACCGTAAGAAGCGGTCTGCGACTTGGCGAAGGCGGTGCCGAAGTCGGCGTCGATGCCCATGACCTCGCCGGTGGACTTCATCTCCGGGGAGAGCAGGGAGTCGATGCCGCTGCCGTCGGGCCGCTTGAAGCGGTGGAACGGCAGGACGGCTTCCTTGACCGCGACCGGGGCGTCGATCGGCACGGTGCCGCCGTCGCCCTCGGCCGGGAGCAGGCCCTCCTTGCGCAGTTCGGCGATGGTCGCGCCCAACGCGATGCGCGCCGCCGCCTTCGCGAGCGGAACAGCGGTGGCCTTGGAGACGAACGGCACGGTGCGGCTGGCGCGCGGGTTGGCCTCGAGGACGTAGAGCACGTCGTCCTTGAGCGCGTACTGCACGTTGAGCAGGCCCTTGACGCCGATGCCCTTGGCGAGCGCGGCGGTGGAGCGGCGCACGGCCTCGATATCGCTGCGGCCCAGGGTGATCGGGGGCAGGGCGCACGCCGAGTCACCGGAGTGGATACCGGCCTCCTCGATGTGCTCCATGACGCCGCCGAGGTAGACCTCTTCGCCGTCGCACAGGGCGTCGACGTCGATCTCGATGGCGTCTTCCAGGAACCGGTCGATCAGCACCGGACGATCGGGGCTGATGTCGGTGGCGCGGGAGATGTAGCCCTCGAGGGTCTGCTCGTCGTAGACGATCTCCATGCCGCGGCCGCCCAGCACGTAGGACGGGCGCACCAGCACCGGGTAGCCGATCTCGGCAGCGATCTTCTTGGCCGCGGTGAAGGTGGTGGCGGTGCCGTACTTCGGAGCCGGAAGACCCGCGGCGACAAGGACATCGCCGAATTCGGCGCGGTCCTCGGCCAGGTCGATGGCGGCGGCCGAGGTGCCGACCACGGGCACGCCCGCGTCGGTCAGCTTTTGTGCGAGGCCCAGCGGGGTCTGGCCGCCGAGCTGGCAGATGACGCCGACGACGGTGCCGGACTCGGTTTCCGCGTGGTACACCTCGAGCACGTCCTCGAAGGTGAGCGGCTCGAAGTAGAGGCGGTCGGCGGTGTCGTAGTCGGTGGAGACGGTCTCGGGGTTGCAGTTGACCATGACGGTCTCGTAGCCCGCGTCCGAAAGCGTCTGCGCCGCATGCACACACGAGTAGTCGAACTCGATGCCCTGACCGATGCGGTTGGGGCCGGAACCCAGGATGAGCACCTTCTCGCGCTCACGCTGCGGTGCCACCTCGGATTCGGCGGCGGGATCCAGCTCGTAGGCCGAGTAGTGGTACGGGGTCTTGGCCTCGAACTCGGCGGCACAGGTGTCGACGGTCTTGAACACCGGGCGGATCTGCAGGCGGTGACGCAGCGCGCGCACGCCGTCCTCGCCCGCGAGTTCCGGTCGCAGCGAGGCGATCTGGCGATCCGACAGGCCGTAGTGCTTGGCGGTGCGCAGCAGCGGCTCGTCCAGCACGGCCGCGTCGAGGATCTCCTGACGCAGCTCGACCAGGGCGGCGACCTCGGCCACGAACCACGGGTCGATGCCGGACGCCTTGGCGGTGTCCTCGATGCTCGCGCCCAGGCGCAGCGCCCGCTCCACCTGGTAGATGCGGCCCTCGGTCGGGGTGCGCAGGTCCTCGAGGATGGCCTCGACGTCGGTCCAGTCGCCGTCGGGCTGGGTCCAGAAGCCGGTGGCCTTGGTCTCGAGCGAGCGCAGCACCTTGCCCAGCGCCTCGGAGAAGTTGCGGCCCATCGACATTGCCTCGCCGACCGACTTCATGGTGGTGGTCAGCGTCGGGTCGGCGCCGGGGAACTTCTCGAACGCGAACCGCGGGGCCTTGACGACCACGTAGTCGAGGGTCGGCTCGAAGCAGGCCGGGGTTTCCTTGGTGATGTCGTTGACGATCTCGTCCAAGGTGTAGCCGATGGCCAGCTTGGCGGCGATCTTGGCGATCGGGAAACCCGTTGCCTTGGAAGCCAATGCCGAGGACCGCGACACGCGCGGGTTCATCTCGATGACGATGAGGCGGCCGTCGGCCGGGTCCACCGCGAACTGGATGTTGCAGCCGCCGGTGTCGACGCCGACCTCGCGCAGGATGGCGATGCCGAGATCGCGCATCTTCTGGTATTCGCGGTCGGTGAGGGTCATGGCCGGGGCGACGGTGACCGAGTCACCGGTGTGCACGCCCATCGGGTCCACGTTCTCGATCGAGCAGACGATCACAACGTTGTCGTTGCGGTCGCGCATGAGCTCGAGCTCGAATTCCTTCCAGCCCAGGATGGATTCCTCGATGAGCACGTTCGCGGTCGGCGAGGCGGCCAGGCCGCCACCGGCGATGCGATCGAGGTCCTCGTGGTTGTAGGCCATGCCGGAGCCCAGGCCGCCCATGGTGAACGACGGGCGCACGACGACCGGGAAGCCCAGTTCGGCAACGGTGTCGCGGACCTCGGCCATGGTGTAGCAGACCTTGGAGCGCGCGGACTCGCCGCCGACCTTCGCGACGATGTCCTTGAACTTCTGGCGGTCCTCACCACGCTGGATGGCTTCGAAGTCCGCGCCGATCAGCTCGACGTTGTACTTCTCGAGGATGCCGTTCTCGTGCAGGGCGACAGCGCAATTGAGCGCGGTCTGCCCGCCGAGGGTGGCGAGGATGGCGTCGGGGCGTTCCTTGGCGATGACCTTCTCGACGAATTCCCAGGTGATCGGTTCGACGTAGGTCGAGTCGGCGAACTCCGGGTCGGTCATGATGGTCGCCGGGTTGGAGTTGACCAGCGACACGCGCAGGCCCTCGGACCGCAGGACGCGACACGCCTGGGTTCCCGAGTAGTCGAACTCACAAGCCTGGCCGATGACGATCGGGCCCGAGCCGATCACCAGGATGTGGTTGAGGTCGGTACGGCGTGGCATCAGGCTCCTTCCATCAGCATGGCGAAACGATCGAAGAGGTAGGCGGCGTCGTGGGGACCGGCCGCGGCCTCGGGGTGGTACTGCACGGAGAAGGCGCGGCCGCTCACCAACTGCACGCCCTCGACGACACCGTCGTTGGCGCACACGTGGGAGACCTCGGCCTTGCCGAACGGGGTGTCGAACACCTCGCCGCGCTCGCCTTCCAGGGCGAAGCCGTGGTTCTGCGCGGTGATCGAGATGCGGCCCGAATGATGTTCGACGACCGGCACATTGATGCCGCGGTGGCCGAACTTCATCTTGTAGGTGTTGCGCCCGAAGGCTCGGCCCAGGATCTGGTTGCCGAAGCAGATGCCGAACAGCGGGATGTCCTCGCCCAGCACCTGCTGGGTCAGGGCCACCATGGCGTCCTGGGTGGCCGGGTCACCGGGACCGTTCGAGAGGAACACACCGTTCGGGTTCAGTTCCTTGATCTGGTCGAAGGTGACATTCGACGGCACCACGTGCACCCGCATGCCGCGCTGGGCGAACATGCGCGGGGTGTTGGACTTGATGCCCAGGTCGACGGCGACCACGGTGAAGCGGTGCTCGCCGACCGGGTCGACGGTGTACATCTCATCGGTGGAGACCTCGGCGGCGAGGTCCGCGCCGAGCATGGACGCCTGGCCGTTGACCCGGGCCAGCATGTCCTCGTACTCGGTCAGCGCGGCGCCGGAGAAGATGCCCGCTTTCATCGAGCCGCGAGTGCGCAAGTGCCGCACCAGGGCCCGGGTGTCGATGCCCGCGATGCCGACGACGTTCTGGTTCTCCAGCTCGGTCTGCAAAGTGCGGTTGCTGCGCCAGTTGGAGGCGCGGCGCGCGGGGTCGCGCACGGCGTATCCGGCGACCCAGATCTTGCCGGACTCGTCGTCCTCGTCGTTCCAGCCGGTGTTGCCGATCTGGGGCGCGGTGGCCACCACGATCTGGCGGTCGTAGCTGGGGTCGGTCAGGGTCTCCTGGTAGCCGGTCATGGCGGTGCAGAACACCGCCTCGCCCAGGGTCTCTCCGACGGCGCCGAAGGTCGATCCGCGGAACACGCGGCCGTCCTCGAGCACCATCACCGCAGTATCACTGCTGCTCATGCCTCGTCTCCCGTCTTCGTAGCTGTCGCGGTCCATGCCGGGTACACCGCCTTGTCGTCACCGCGGAAACCGGTATCCACCTCGGTTCCCGTCGGCAAGGTCCAGCGAATCACCAGCACACCGTCTTCTGTCATCACCTTGCCCGCATGTCCGCGCTCGGCGCGCACCGCGGTAATGGATTCCTGGGGAATCCAGATCGTCGCCGCGCCATCCCTTTCGAGGAGGATGCCGCGCTCGAATCGTGTGAGTTCCGCCGTGGCGCGGAAACCCAGGTCGCCCACCGTGATTCGCTGAATCCAGCTGGGGGCGAGGGTGCTGCCGAGGTAGAGCCCCGTGGTCGGCTCCAGCAGCTGGGCACCGCAGTCTCCCGGTACCGCGGGCAGCTCGCCGATCGCACCGGCCTGCTTGCGGGCCCGACTGGTCCAAGCCCAGTACATGAGCCCCAGGCACAGCGCGAACAGCACCAGCAATCCCACCACTTGCAGCGTGCGTTCCATTACGGTCCTCCTCGGTACCCCACCCGCCGCTAACCGGCGACGATCTTTCCGTCCCGGGCGGTGGCCTTGCCGCGCAGGAAGGTGGCAGTCACCTTCGCGGGCAGGGTCATCGACTGGAACGGGGTGTTGCGGGCGATCGAGGCGAGTTCGTTCGCCTCCACCGTCCATTCGGCGGCCGGGTCGATCAGCACCACATTGGCGGGCTCGCCGACCTGCAACGGTCGGCCCTGATCGTCCAGGCCCACGATCGCGGCCGGGTTCTCGCTCATGACCTTGGCGACGCCGCGCCAGTCGAGCAGGCCCGGCTCGACCATCGTCTTCACGATGATCGACAGCGCGGTCTCCAGGCCGAGCATGCCGGGACGGGCGGCCGCGAACT
Organism: Nocardia sp. NPDC004722; assembly: GCF_053601505.1. NCBI lineage: Bacteria > Bacillati > Actinomycetota > Actinomycetes > Mycobacteriales > Nocardiaceae > Nocardia > Nocardia sp. NPDC004722. The sequence continues at coordinate 12,538 of NZ_JBSGBY010000102.1, read as the reverse complement.
CGCAGCACTTGTCCTGGTCGGCGTGCGGGGCGTGGTCGGTGGCGACACAGTCGATGACACCGTCGGCGAGGGCCTGGCGCAGCGCGGCCACATCCGAGGTCTCACGCAACGGCGGGTTCACCTTGTTGACCGCGTCGTAGGTCTCGAGGCGCGAGTCGTCCAGCAGCAGGTGGTGCGGGGTGACCTCGGCGGTGATCGAAATGCCTTGCGCCTTGGCCCATTTCAGCAGTTCGACGGTGCCCGCGGTGGAGGCGTGGCAGATGTGCACGCGCGCACCGGCGTCGCGGGCCAGCAGCGCGTCGCGGGCCACGATGGACTCCTCGGCGGCGCGCGGCCATCCGGCCAGACCCAGGCGGGCGGCGTTCGGACCCTCGTGCGCGACAGCGCCCTTGGTGAGGCGCGGCTCTTCGGCGTGCTGCGCGATGAGCACTCCGAGGGAGTTCGCGTACTCCAGCGCGCGGCGCATGATCAGCGGGTCGTAGACGCACATGCCGTCGTCGGAGAACATGCGCACCGCGCCGAGACCGGCGGCCATGGTGCCCATTTCGGCGAGCTGCTTGCCCTCGAGGCCGACGGTGACCGCACCCACCGGGTAGACGTCGACCAGGCCGACCTCCTGGCCGCGCTTCCACACGTGGTCGGTGATGACCGCGTTGTCGGCGACCGGGCTGGTGTTGGCCATGGCGAATACGGCTGTGTAACCGCCGAGAGCGGCTGCGGCGGAACCGGTTTCGATGGTCTCGGTGTCTTCACGGCCCGGCTCGCGCAAGTGCGTGTGCATGTCGATGAAGCCCGGCAGCAGGAACTGCCCCGAACCGTCGACGATCTCGGCGTCGTCAGCCTTCAGGCCCGCGCCGATCTCGCGGATCTCGCCGTCGGCGAGCAGCACGTCGACCGCTTCACCCTCGCCGTACAGACGGACATTCTTGATCAGGACGCTCATGCCACCACCTCGTCGGTTCCGACCAGCAGGCGGAACAGCACCGCCATGCGCATATGGACACCGTTGTTGACCTGTTGCAGCACTGCCGCTTTCGGGGAGTCGGCCACGGTGAAACCGATCTCCATGCCGCGCAGCATCGGTCCGGGATGCAGCACGACCGCGTGCTCGTCGAGCATCTCCAGACGACGCTCGTTGAGCCCGTAGCGGATCGAGTACTCGCGCGCCGACGGGAAGAAGCCGCCGTTCATGCGCTCGGCCTGCACGCGCAGCATCATGACCGCGTCCGCGCCGGGCAGCTCGGCGTCCAGGGAATCGGAGATCCGCACCGGCCACGCCTCGACACCGATCGGCAGCAGGGTGCGCGGCGCGACCAGCACGACTTCCGCACCAAGGGTGCTGAGCAGGAAGGCATTCGAGCGCGCCACCCGGCTGTGCAGGATGTCGCCGACCAGCACGACCCGCTTGCCCTCCAGGTCGCCGAGGCGCTGACGCAGGGTCAGCGCATCGAGGAGCGCCTGGGTGGGGTGCTCGTGCATGCCGTCACCGGCATTGATGATCGCGGGTCCAGGACCGCTGAAACCGCTTGCGTCCTGGTTCATTTCGGCGAACCAGCGGGCGATCTGATGCGCCGCACCGGAAGCCGGATGCCGCACGATGAGCGCGTCCGCGCCCGCCGCGTGCAGGGTCAGCGCGGTGTCGCGCAGCGACTCGCCCTTGGAGACAGAGGAACTCGACGCGCTCACATTGATGACGTCGGCGCTCATCCACTTGCCCGCGACCTCGAAGGAGACCCGGGTGCGGGTGGAGTTCTCGAAGAACGCGGTCATCACGGTGCGCCCGCGCAGCGTCGGCAGCTTCTTGACCTCGCGGCCCAGCAGCGCCTGCTCGAACCGCTCCGCCTCGTCCAGCAAACCCGTGGCCGCGTCCCGATCCAGGTCGGTGACCGACAGCAGGTGCTTCACTCGTTGCCACCTTCCTGACGCAGATACACACCGTCGCGACCGTCGTGCTCGCGCAGCAGCACCGAGATGTCCTCGGTGCGGGCGGTCGGGACGTTCTTGCCGACATAGTCGGCGCGGATGGGGAGTTCGCGATGGCCGCGATCGATGAGCACCGCGAGCTGCACCGCGCGCGGGCGGCCCAGATCGCGCAGCCCGTCCAGCGCGGAGCGGACGGTGCGGCCGGAGAACAGAACATCGTCGACCAGCACCACCAGCGCGTCCTCGATCCCGCCCTCGGGCACCGAGGTGCGCTCGAGCGGACGATGCGGCTTGGAGCGCAGATCATCCCGATACAGGGTGATGTCCAGGGAACCCATCGCGGGGCGCACGCCGGAGAATTCCTCGATCCGGCTCGCCAGACGATGAGCGAGAGTGGTTCCACGCGTGGGGATTCCGATCAGCACCACACGGGCAAGCGTCGGGTCGCCGGAGTCCAGAGCCGTCTTCTCGATGATCTGGTGCGCCATGCGCGCGATCGTCCGGCCGACATCCGAATCCGAGAGCAGCTCACGCCCCGTCTCGACCTTGTCCGGGTCGTGCCGCTGCGAGAACTCGCCAGCGCTCGACTTGGCAGCCCTATCTTCGGGCACAGCCATGCCGACCTCCTTCCCCGCCTCACGGGACGGTCCGTTAAAGGATGTCTTTCGCCGACGAACCCTACCAGCGCCCTGCCGGGCCTTTTACCCCGCACCCCCTCCGCAACCCACCCCACCACGCCACACCCCCACCCACCCCGACCTGCCCCAACCCCACACACCCCACCTCACCAGCAAGTCCACAGCAATACGCCACCTCGGCCGCTGTGGCGCGGTTCACGCCACCCCGCCGCCGGACCGGTGGGTCAGGTGAGGGTGCGGCGGTCGAAGACTTGGGGGCGGGCGGTGCGGAGGGCGGTGGCTATCGCGCCCAGCAGGACGGCGTCGTCGCCGAGTTCGCTGGGGCGGACGGTGGGGCGCAGCGGGGTGGTGCGTTGCAGGGCGGTGCGGACCTGGTCGAGGAGGAGGTCGGCACTGCGGCCGAGGCCGCCGCCGACCACGATGACGTCGGGGTCGAGGACGGCGGTGACGGCGGCGACGACCAGGGCGATGCGCTCGCCTTCCTGGCGCACGACGTCGGCGGCGACCGGGTCGCCTGCGCGGGCGGCGTCGAAAACGCGTTTGGCGGTGAGTCTTCCGGTCATGCCGCGGTCGCGGGCCGCGCGGACGACGGCGTCGGCGGTGACGGCTTCCTCGAGGGCGCCGCGGCGGGAGGCTCCGGCGGACGGGTCGCCGAAGGCGGCGGGGAGGAAGCCGACTTCGCCCGCCGCGCCGTGGGCGCCGGTGAAGAGCTCACCGCGGGAGACGATTCCGACGCCGAGGCCGGTGCCGATGAGGACGTAGACGAACAGGCGGCTGCCACGGCCGCCGCCGTGCGCGTATTCGCCGAGGGCGGCGAGGTTGGCGTCGTTGTGGACGGAGAGATCGGTGACGCCGAGGGCGTCCCGGAGTTCGGCGAGCAGGCCCGCGCGGCCCCAGCCGGGGAGGTTGACCGCGTAGTGCATGCGGCCGTCCTGGGGGTCGAAGACGCCGGGGCTGCCCAGGACGGTGTGGACCACGTCGGCGGCGGCGATGCCCGCGTCGGAGAGGGTTTCGCGGACTGCGTCGGCCGCGATCTGGGCCAGGGCGGTGGCGGTGCGGGCGCGGTTGGGAACATCGGTGCGCGACAGCACCTTTCCCGACAGGTCCGCCACCGCGGTGCGCAGGAAGGCACGGCCGACATCGAGGCCGAGCACGTAGCCCGCCGTCGGATCGGGTTCGTAGACGACGGCGGTGCGGCCGCGTTCGGGCGCGAGGGTGCCGATCTCGCGCACCAGCCCGTGCTGCTGGAGTGCCGCAAGGGCACTGGACACCGTCGGCTTGGACAGTCCGGTGTCACGCGCCAGCTGTGCGCGCGTGCTGGGCCCGGCGGTACGCAGCTGTTCGAGCAGCAGCCATTCATTGTTGCTGCGCAAACGCTGCCGGTTCCAAGGGAGTTCGTCCACGGCACTCCGATCCTCACGCGTCACGTCGCCGACTGTAAACAATCGGCCGCACCCCTTGACTCAGATAGTAAAGGAATTTAACTTTACAAAACCCTTACGCCCTCCCCCAGCGCGCCCCGGAGGCAGCCATGACCGGCCCCCGCACCCTGCCCCGAAGAATCGGCCTGTTCCAGGCCACGACCATCAATATGAGCCAGATGGTCGGCATCGGACCCTTCGTCACCATCCCCCTCATGGTCGCCGCCTTCGGCGGACCACAGGCCGTCCTCGGCTTCGTCGCCGGCGCGGTGCTGGCCCTCGCCGACGGCCTCATCTGGGCCGAACTCGGCGCGGCCATGCCCGGCGCGGGCGGCACCTACGTGTACCTGCGCGAGGCCTTCCAGTACCGCAGCGGGCGGCTGATGCCGTTCCTGTTCGTCTGGACCGCGATCCTGTTCATTCCGCTGATCATGTCCACGGGCGTGCAGGGACTCGTGCAGTACCTGACGTATCTGTGGCCGTCCATGACGACCGGGCAGGGCGATATCGTCGGCCTGGCCGTGGTGGCCCTGGTCGTCGTATTGCTGTGGCGGCGAGTCGATTCCATCGGCCGCATCACCGTGGTGATGTGGGGCGTGATGATCGTGTCGGTGGCCGCGGTGATCCTGGCCGCGTTCACGCACTTCCATCCGAGCATGGCCTTCACCTGGCCCGCGCACGCCATCGACCTCGGGCACGGCAGCTTCTGGCTGGGCTTCGCCTCGGGCCTGACCATCGGCATCTACGACTACCTCGGCTACAACACCAGCGCGTACATCGGTGCTGAACTCAAGGATCCGGGCCGGGTGCTGCCGCGCTCGATCATCTACGCGGTGCTCGCGGTCATGGTGATCTACCTGTGCATGCAGATCGGCGTGCTCGGCGTCATCGACTGGCACGACATGCTCGACTCCAACAACGTCGCGTCGCAATCGGTCGCGTCGGCGGTGCTGGAGAAGACCATGGGCAAGGGCGCGGCGAATGTCGTGACCGTGCTGATCCTGATCACCGCGTTCGCCTCGGTCTTCACCGGTCTGCTCGGCGGCTCGCGGGTGCCCTTCGACGCGGCCCGCGACGGCGTGTTCTTCAAATCCTTCGGCCGCCTGCATCCCCGTCACGAATTCCCGATGCTCGGCCTGATCGTCATGGGCGTGATCACCGCGGCCGGTTTCGTCTTCGCCCGCCACGTCGGCACCTCGGCCACGCATCCTCCACTGGCCGTACTGATTTCACTGCTGACCACCGTGATGGTGATCGTGCAGGCCTTCGCGCAGATCGCGGCGGTGGCGGTGCTGCGGCGACGCCAGCCGAACCTGGCGCGACCGTACAAGATGCTGCTGTATCCGCTGCCCATGATCGTCGCGGGCATCGGCTGGGCGGTCATCTACGGCTACGCGGACAAGGCCAACCCGGGCGTGCATCCGATCGAATGGTCCCTGGCCTGGACCGCTCTGGGTCTGGTCGCCTTCCTCGGCTGGTCCCGGCTGGAGAAGACCTGGCCGTTCGGACCCAAGCAGATCCGCGAGGAATACCTCGACCCCGAACCCGCGCCCACGAGCTGACCGGCCGACGATGAGGGGATAGACAATTCAGATTGTTCAATTCAGATTGCGCAATCTGGATTGTCTATCTACCGTGGAGAGCATGCCCGATGCCCCGGCAGTGCTGTCCGATTCCTCCATTCAGGCCGCGCGCGAACTCCGCGTGCTGGTCAGCCGCCTACGACGCCGATTCCTCGAGGCATCGGACAATCGAGAGCTGACACCGTCGCAGCTGTCGGTACTGAGCCGGTTGAAACACGGCGACGCCACCGCCAGCGAGATCGCCACCGCCGAGCGCGTGCGTCCGCAGGCCATCGCCACCCACCTGGCCATGCTCACCGATCAGGGCTATGTGGAGCGCCGACCCGATCCCAAAGACGGTCGGCGGCAACTCGTCTCGCTCAGCGCCGCCGGACGCGAACTGATGGCCGGACGCGCGCAGGCCGGACAGGAATGGCTCACCTCCAGCTTGGAGGACAACTACACCGAAACCGAGCGGCAGACCCTCCTTTCCGCGCTCGAGCTGCTGGAAAGACTCGGGCCGCAATGATTTCCGCCCTCCACCGGCGAACCCGGGCCCGGCCGCCCGACGGGTTCGACCGGCGACTACTGCTGCCCATGATCAGCAGTTCGATTCTGAACCCGATCAATTCGTCCATCCTGGCCGTGTCGCTGGTGCCGATCGGCGTGGCCTTCGGCGCACCGGCAGCGCAGACCGCGTGGCTGGTGTCGGCGCTGTATCTGGCCACCGCCATCGGACAGCCGGTGGTCGGTCGGCTCATCGACCTCTACGGGCCGCGGCGGCTGTATCTCACCGGTGCGGCGCTCACCGGATTCGCGGGACTGCTGGGCATGCTCGCGCCCAGCCTGTGGGTGCTGGTGCTGGCCCGGGTGATCCTCGGATTCGGCACGTGCGCGGGCTATCCCGCGTCCATGTACCTGATTCGCAGCGAATCCCAGCGCACCGGCAACGACAGTCCGGCCGGGGTGCTGGCCGTGCTCGCGGTCGCCAACCAGACCATCGCGGTCATCGGGCCCACACTGGGCGGGCTGCTCATTCACCTCGGCGGCTGGCGGACCACCTTCGCGGTCAATCTGCCGCTGGCGGTGTTCTGTTTGGCGATCGGGTGGCGGCGGATAGCGAAAACCACGGTGCCACAGCGTGACACGGCAGCCACCGAGCAGCGCTGGTGGACGGATATCGACCTGCCGGGCATCGCGTGGTTCACGCTGACGCTGATCAGCATTCTGTTCTTCCTGATGAAACCGCAAGTGACGCACTGGTATCTGCCCGCGATCGCCGTCGCGGCGGCGACCGCGCTGGTGTGGCGCGAGATCCGAGTCCAGCGACCATTTCTCGACGTCCGCCTGCTCGCGGGGAACCTGCCGCTGCTGGCCACCTACGCCCGCACCCTGTTGACCTCGCTGGTCGGCTACTGCTTCCTGTACGGCTTCACGCAATGGCTCGAGGAGGGGCGCGGACTCACCGCCGCCGGGGCGGGGCTGATCCTGCTGCCCATGTCACTGACCGCCATCGGTATCTCCGCGATCACCGGACGCCGCAGCGCGATTCGCGGCAAACTGCTCGTCGGCGGCACCTGTCAGGTGATCATGACCGTCATGCTGCTGACCCTGCACGCGGGCGCGGCGCTGTGGCTGCTGATCGCCGCGGCGGTCCTCAACGGCATCCCGCAGGGCCTCAACAATCTGGCCAATCAGAACGCCCTCTACCACCAGGCCGAACCCGAGCGCATCGGTTCCTCGGCCGGGCTGCTGCGCACCTTCGCCTACTTCGGCGCGATCGGGTCGGCGGCGGTGAGCGGCGCGTTCCTCACCCCGGGCTCGGGCAGTGCCGGATTGCACCATCTGGCTGCGTTCATGCTGGTAGCGGCCGTGCTGTGCCTGTGCCTGTCGGTGTTCGACCGCTCGCTATGATCCGGAGGTTGCCCGCTGGCGTTCCACCCCCACCACTGCTGCTGGGAGGAAGCTCGGATGAACAAGCCGCTGATCTGGACGCTGACCATCGTCATCGCCCTGCTCGGCCCGCTGCTCGGGATCATCGCGCGCCGGCTCATCGACCGGATGGCCGCCAAGACCCCCGCCCGCGAACTGGCCGTGCACCGCATGGGGTTCGGACTGGCCCGCGATCTCGCGATGCCGCTGTGTTCGCTGACCGGCCTGCTCATCGCGTTGTCGCTGCCCAATGGGCTGCCGTTCTCGCCGCAGGCCGTGCACCGGATCCTGGAGGCGGCGTTCATGATCGCCGTCACCTACGCGCTGGCCCGGCTGGCCGCCGAGGTGGTGAGCACGGTGGCGCGGCGGATCACCGGCGTCTCGGGGTCGGTGAGCCTGTTCTCCACCATCACCCGGGTCGTCGTGTTCGTGCTCGGCGTGCTCATCACCCTGGACTCGGTGGGCGTGCAGATCACGCCGCTGCTGGGCGCGTTGGGCATCGGCGCGCTGGCCATCGCGCTAGCCTTGGAGGGGACGCTGGCGAATCTCTTTGCGGGCGTGCATATCCTGGCGTCGAAGACGGTGCAGCCCGGCGATTTCGTGAAGCTCGACAGCGGTGAGACCGGCTGGATCCACGACGTGAACTGGCGGACCACCACCATCCAGGACATCCCGGGCAACTTCATCATCGTGCCCAATCGCAAGTTCGCCGACTCGATTCTGACCAACTTCCACCGGCCGGAACAGGACATGGCGGTGACGGTCGAGGTGTCGACCGGGTACGACAGCGACCTCGACTATGTCGAGCGGGTGACCTTGGAAGTGGCGCAGCAGGTGATGAAGGGACTCGACGTGGGTTTCGCGGGCGCAGATCCGCGGGTGCGCTTCCACACCTTCGGCGAGTCCGGGATCGAATTCCGGGTGGTGCTGCGCACCCGGCACTACGAGGATCAGTACCTGCTGGTCAGCGAGTTCATCAAGGCGCTGCACCGCCGGTATCGGCAGGAGGGCATCGGCATCCCGTACCCGGTGCGCACGCTGGCCTTCGCGCCCGAGGAAGACCCGCGATCTTGGCTACCGGCCAGTCTTCATACACCGTAAACCGTCGTGTGCGATGCTCGGAGGGTGAGCAACGACGCTGAATTCTCCGAACCGGCCCCGGTACGCTTCCGCGGGCACGGCGGCCTCACCCTCGCCGGCGACTCCTGGGGACCCCAGGACGGGCCGCTGGTGGTGTTCCTGCACGGTGGCGGCCAGACCCGCGGATCCTGGAAGGACTCCGGACTCGCGCTGGCCAAGGCCGGTATGCACGCGGTGCTGCTGGACGCGCGCGGCCACGGCGACAGCGAGTGGGATCCCGAGGGCAATTACCGCCGCGACGCCATGGTCGAGGACCTGATGGCGGTGCTGCGCGAACTCGGCAAGCCCGCGTTCGTCGTCGGGGCCAGCATGGGCGGGCTGACCGGGCTCATCGCCACCACTCACCCTGAGCGCGAACGCATTACGGGCCTGGTGCTGGTCGACGTGGTGCCGCGTCCCGAACGCAAGGGCGTCGAGCGGGTGATCAACTTCCTGGGCAGCAACCCGGAAGGATTCGCGAGCCTGGACGAGGCCGCCGACGCCGTCGCCGCCTACCTCCCCCACCGCCGCCGCCCCCGCAATCCCGAAGGGCTGCAACGCAATCTGCGGCAGCGCGCGGACGGCCGCTGGTACTGGCACTGGGATCCGGCCATGCTGACGCCGCGCGGAGACGGCCGCGGCGAGGAGATCGACGTGCAGACCGAACTGCTCGAGAACGCGGCGCGCCAACTCACCATCCCGGTGCTGCTGGTACGTGGCGCGCTCTCCGACGTGGTCAGCGACGAGGGCGTGGCCGCCTTCCGCGCGCTGGTCCCGCACGCCGACTACGCCGAGATCAACAGTGCCGCGCACACCGCCGCCAGCGACGCCAATGACGAATTCACCGACGCGGTCGTGGATTTCGTGCGCGCCCAGGTCGCCGCGCAGGAGCGCTGAAGCCCGTCAGGCCGTGAACACCCGGTCGAGCAGGTGGTCGAGCAGTTCGACCGCCCGCTCCCGGGTGACACCGCCCGCCAGCACCGCCTGACTGATCCCGGTCACCGCGAGCACGATCAATTCGGCGTCGAGTTCGGTGGCGACCATTGCGGATTCGCCGGATCGCTCCCGGCGCAACTGCTCGCTGAAACTGGTCATCAGATACTTCGGCGCACCCATCATCTCCGCCGAGGTCACGGTGTCGCCGGTCAGATTCGCCGCGTGGAACGCCGCGAACACCAGGTTGTCCTGGAACTTCGCGTCGTCGAGCGGAATCAGCCCGAGCGACTCCGCCCGGATCACCTCCCGCGCCGGGGCGTCCGGCCCCAGCATCGCGAGCGACTCCGCGAACCCACTCCCCCAATCCGCGACCACAGCCTGATGAGTCGCGAGCATCAGCTCCCGCTTCGTGCCGAAGTAGTACTGGATCAGTCGCACCGAGATCCCGGCCTCGGCGGCCACCGACTGGAACGTGGCGGCATCCAGCCCGCCCGAGGCGATGACTTTACGTGCGGCAGTCGTGATCTCGCGCCGCCGCTGTTCGTGATCGACCAAACGTGGCATGTGGCCCGCTTCTCCTATGGCTCCCTGGGGTACGAGATTTTTGATGGTACGCCCATACCATTTACATGGTACGTTCATACCACCAACGAAGACGATGGGGAGGCGCAATGGCCAAGATCGGGCGATTCACGAACACGGAGGCCGCGGCAGCCTTTTCGAACGCGTACGACACGGTGGCAGCGCGATGGCCGGTGCCATCGGTCGACCTCGATGTCGAAACACCCTTCGGGACAACGCGAGTCAGACGATCGGGATCGGGCGCGGGCGCACCGATCATGCTGTTGCCGGGCATCGGCGGCAACGGATTGGTGTGGCACCGGTTCATCGAGGGACTCTCGCGGGACCGCGTGGTGTACACGCCGGACGTCATGGGGTGGGCCGGGCGGTGCGAGCAGACCGCGCCGCTGCGCGATGCGCAGGACATCGCGACGTGGATGGTAGCGGTGCTCGACGGCCTCGGTGAGAAGGGCGCGCACCTCACCGGAAACTCTTACGGCGCTTGGCTGGCCGGGGTGGTGGCGGTGTACCGCTCCGAGCGGCTGGCCAGTCTCACCATGATCGAGCCCAGCGGAGCGACCTTCGCCAAACCGCGTTGGGGGCTGCTGCTCAAATTCCTCGCCGCGGGCATGCGACCGACCCCCGAGCGCATGCGAAAGCTCAACAGGTGGCTGATGCCGGGGTTCGAGATGACCGAGGAGGAGTTCGCGGTCGCCATCGCGACGACGAAGTATCGGTCGGGTGTGCCGTGGGATCGACCCTTTACCGATGAGCAGCTGGCCGCCATCACCGTGCCGAGTTTGATCCTCTACGGTGCCGAGACCGTCGTCAGCGATCCGGCGCTCGGGGCCGCTCGGGTCCATGCGCATATCCCCACGGTCGAGGTCGAAACTTATCCGGGCATCGGGCACGACCTGATGTGGGCCAACCCGGACCAGGTCATTCCACGTTTCCTGGACTTCGTCGACAGTCACGATCCGGTGCGAGCCTGAGACTCGAAGCCCGAACGTATGTTCGATCTTGTGGTAGGTTCGTGCACATGTCGACGCCACTGCAGGGATCGTTGCTCGATGGATTCGGGGAGGTCGGGGTCGGTGCGCTGACGGGGGTTCGGCGCACCGAGCTCGGGGACGGGGCGTGGGTGGATGTGCTGCCGGGGTGGTTGAGCGGGGCGGACGAGTTGTTCGAACGGCTCGCGGCCGAGGTGCCGTGGCGGGCGGATCGGCGCGCCATGTACGACCGGATGGTGGATGTGCCACGGCTGCTGTGCTTCTACGACGAAGGCCGCGAGCTACCGGACCCGGTGCTCACGGAGGCGCGAGAAGCCTTGAGCACGTACTACTCCGGAGAACTCGGGGAGCCGTTCACCACCTCGGGGCTGTGCTACTACCGGGACGGGAACGACAGTGTCGCCTGGCACGGGGACACCATCGGGCGCGGGGCCACCCACGACACCATGGTGGCCATCGTCTCCGTCGGTGCGGCCCGCGCCCTGCTGCTGCGGCCGCGCGGCGGCGGGGCGAGCGTGCGGTATCCGCTGGGGCACGGGGATCTCATCGTGATGGGCGGCTCGTGCCAAAGGACCTGGGAGCATGCCGTTCCCAAGACGAAACGGCCGGTGGGGCCGCGCATCAGCATTCAGTTCCGCCCGCGCGGCGTCCGGTGAACGAGGGGTCCGGACGCCGCGCGCCCCACCACGCGCGAAACGAGAACCGTTGCGCGCGTAGGGCGATCAGGTGCGGCGGGCGAAGTCCGGTACCCGCTCGGGAATGACACCGCGCGCCACCAGGACCACCGGTACGCTGCGCAGCACGGGGATGCGCCGGAAGATCCGCAGCGCCATTGGCGCTCGCGCCGCGTTGGACACATTCATGCGACCGGCGACGGCCGGGCCGATGAACCGGGCGTGCAGGAGGCGCTGCATGCCCTGGATGACCGCCGTGGGCAGCGTGCGCTGCCGTTGCACGCGGGCCAGATCGGCGGTGGTTACGTTGTGGGACAACAGTTTCGGCCCGAGGATGCGCGCGGCCGCCACCGCGTCCTGCACCGCGAGGTTGATGCCGACGCCGCCGACCGGGGACATGGCGTGCGCGGCGTCGCCGAGGCAGAGCAGGCCGTCGGTGTACCAGCGATCGAGCCGATCGAGCTTGACGTCGAGGAGTTTCACCTCGTCCCAGCTGCGCAGCGCCTCGGTGCGGTCGGCCAGCCACGGCACCACCGCGGCCACTTCGCTCATGATGACGCCGACCGGTTGCCGGGCCCGCAATGCCGCGTCGCTGCCCTTGGCGATGAGGGTGGCGCACTGGAAGTAGTCGCCGCGGTCGAACATGATGACCATGCGGTCGGCACTGAGGATCGGGATCAGACCCGATGGATCGGTGCCCTCGCTGGCGCTCCTGCGACACAGCACCCCTGACCTGCCGACCGCGGTCGAACGCCGGGTGCT
>NZ_JBSGBY010000101.1:0-17890 GCF_053601505.1 Nocardia sp. NPDC004722 | reverse complement strand
CGAGGTCAATCCCTCCATTGATGTCAACCCGGGGAGGTGGACCGTCGACAATGTGGGGATGCCCCAGTCTTGTCTGCTGTTGCAGCTGCGACCCGAGCAAGCGGCCTCCGATCAGGAGTATCAGGCGATCCTCGACGCGGGCGGGCTATCCGCCATGGAGGTGACCCGCGTCGAGATGAATCACGGCATGCCGGATGTCGACCTCGAGGACCACTGGGCGGTCATCGTCGGCGGCGGCCCGAGCAATGTCAGCTATCCCGAGGCCAAGAAGTACGACTATCAACGGGTCTTCGAACCGAAGCTGAAGAAGCTGCTCATCGAGGTGGTGCGCCGGGACTTTCCGTATCTCGGCGCTTGCTACGGGCTGAGCATGCTCGCCGAAGCGTTGGGTGGGCGAGTCAGCACCGAGCGCTACGGCGAAACGGCTGGCGCTACCACCATCGAACTCACCGACAATGCAGTGAAAGACACACTGCTACACGGCCTTCCGGAGTCGTTTCGGGCATTCGTGGGCCACAAGGAATCCTGCCAGGACGTGCCGCCGGGTGCGGTGCTACTGGCTCGTTCCGCCGCCTGCCCGGTGCAGGGGGTCCGTGTCGGCGAGCACGTCTACGCCACCCAATTCCATCCAGAACTCGACGGCCACGGTTTGGCGCTGCGAATTGAAATCTACCGTCACGAAGGCTATTTCGATCCCAGCGAGGCTGATTCGCTGACCGAGCTGGGTCATCGGGAGAACATCACTGTGCCGCAGGAGATTCTGCGGCGGTTTGTCGAGCGTTACCGGCTTCGGTGAAGAGACCAAAGATGAAGAGACACAAGAAGAAGAGATAAAAGAAGAAAAGATAAAAGCGGCCAGGAGGAGGGGTGGCGAGGGGGCTGGGTTGGGTTCGCCGGGTGGCGGTACCAGCCGCCTCACCGTCCGGGAGGCGTACCGTCTCGTCGTTCACCGAACCGATTCGTCGAGTGGTACATCCTGGAGGGGGATTCGGACATATCTCCTCCAGGATGTACCGCTCGACGGCGGGGGTGGTGGGTTTGACCGGTTCAGGGCTGGCCGTCGTCCGTTGGAGGAGTGGTGGGGGTTGTTTTGGTCTTTTGTGTTGTTGTGTTTTGTCTTTGAAGGTGATGCGTGCGGTCCGTGGGCCGGGATCGGCGGGTGACGGCTCCCGACCTGGCGTCAGCCCAGGTCCGGTAGGGCAGGCGAGGTGACCACACTTCGTCGTTTGCCCTGCGCACGCCCGGGTCACATGCGCGGTCCGGGTCAGGCCGCGCGGGGACCCCACGTTTGGCAGTGTGCGGCGATGCTAGTGGCGACCACCTGGCCGACGTGATGTTTCTCGTTCACGTGCGCCGTGCCCGAGGGGTCGATGGTTTTCGGGGCGATCCAGCCGACGCGGCCGCGATGGGGTGAATCCTTGCCGAGCATCACTGTTTTCCAGCCTTGGGGGCTGTCGTTGACGAGCGCGTGGTGGTGATCGCACACCAAGGTCAGATTGTTCAGATCGGTCGGCCCGTTGTTGGCCCAATCATTCACGTGGTGCACCGCGCACATCGAGGGTGGCGCATCGCAATCCGGGTGCGTGCACCCTCAGCGCGCCCATCCGGGTTTCGATCAGCTCGCGCAGCGTGCCCGAGACCGCGGGACCACCCGACCACGTCCACAGGTCGTCGCGTCGAGCCAATCGGCCCGCGTCGAGTTCCTGATCGACGAGGTGACGCAGGTACAGCACATTGCCGCGGGTCAGGTTCCAGAGCTGTTGCGCCGCATCGGGATCGACCCTGCCGCCGAGCACGCGAGTGAGCAGCAGGTCGGAGTCCGGATGCGGCAGCGGGTGCAGGTCCAGGCGGTCGAGATGATCGTTCTTCCAGAGTGCGGTGACCGCGTCGGGGGCCGGTTCGCCCGCACGCGCGGTGAGCACGACCTTCGCCAACCCCCGAGTGACAATCTGCTGCAGAACCAGCGCGGACAGTTCGTCGATCAGATGCACATCGTCGACGGCCACGACCACAGAGTGGCCGGACGGTGAGCTCGTCAGTGTCCGTACGACATCGTGCACCCGGCGCAGCGGGTCGCCGATATCGGGATTGGCCCATTCCACGAACACCCCGAGCGGCAGCGCGCGAGCCGAGCCCGACGCAGCCGCCGATCGCACCATGTACCGAGATGGCAACGCCCCCAGCGCTTCTCGCACCAACCGACTCTTACCCACCCCGGCCGGCCCGGTCAGCAGCATGCCCGCCGATCCGGATCCAGCCTGTACCGCCCTGCCGATCCTGTCGAGCTCCGCGGCGCGGCCGGTCATCGGCCACACGTTCACCATCCGCTGATGGTAAAGCCGCCGGTCATCCCAGACGTGCGGAGAGCGTTTTCGCGGCGGCGTTCACCGCCGCGCCGAATTCGGGTTCGGTTTCGGGGGTGAGGCGGCCGATGGGGAGGTTGACGCTGAGGCTGGCTATGGGGGCGCCTTCGGGGGTCAGGACTACGGCGGCTACTGCGCCGACGTCGGAGCGCCATTCGCCGCGGTTGACGGCGAAGCCTTGGGTGCGGACGAGATCCAGTTCGGCGCAGAGGGCTTGGGGGTCGGTGATGGTGGTGTCGGTGTAGCGGGGGAGGTCGTCGAGGAGGAGGTGGCGGAGGGTTTCGAGGGGGGTGTGGGCCAGGACGGCTTTGCCGTTGGCGGAGGCGTGGAGGGGGAGGGCGTGGCCCAGGGCCATGCTGGTGCGGACCGGTTTGTCGGTCTCGAGGCGTTCGATGAGAACCATCTTGCCGTTCTCGGGGATGGTCAGGTGAATGGTTTCGCCGGTCTGGCGGCGCAGGTCCTCGAGGACGGGGAGGGCGGTGCCGCGCAGGCCGAGGTCACCGCCCGCACTGCCGCCCACCGCAAGGGCTTTCGTGGTGATGCCCCACCGGGTGACCTCGCCGGCGGCGGGGCGGATCCAGCCTGCCGTGTCGAGGGTGACGAGGGCGCGTTGCACCGTGCTCTTGGGGAGGTCGAGCACGCGGGCGAGTTCACCGACGCCGATGGGCTGGCGGGCGGCCACTTCCTCCAGAACTCGCAAGGTGTTCAAGACATTTCGCAAGGTATTGACTCCTTCATGGCGCATCCCTACCCTTGCTGCACCTTTTCACGGCACAGTGTGCCATATCACGGCACAGGACGGAAGTTCCAGCTATGACAGCCCACAGCGGACGCCACTTTCTGCAGATCCCCGGCCCGACGAATGTCCCGGATCGCATTCTGCGGGCCATCGCCCAACCGACCATGGACCACCGGGGACCCGACTTCGCGGATCTGACAAAGGATCTGCTGCAACGGCTGGAGCCGGTGTTCGGCACCAGCGGGCCGATCGTCATCTACCCGTCCTCGGGCACCGCGGCCTGGGAGGCGGCGCTGGTCAACACGCTCTCGCCCGGTGATCGCGTACTCGCCTTCGAGACAGGGCATTTCGCCACGTTATGGCGCGAGATGGCCGAGCGCCTGGGTTTGGAGGTGCAATTCGTGCCCGGCGATTGGCGGCACGGCGCGGACCCGGCCGCGGTGACCGAGGCGCTCACCGCCGATACCGGTCACCGCATTTCCGCGGTCATGGTGGTGCACAACGAAACCTCTACCGGCGTGACCAGCCGCATTCCGGAGATCAGGGCGGCCATCGACGCGGCCGAGCATCCCGCGCTGCTGTTCGTCGACACCATTTCCTCGCTGGGTTCCATCGACTACCGCCACGAGGAGTGGGGCGTCGACGTGACCGTCGGCTGCTCACAGAAGGGCCTCATGCTCCCGCCGGGCTTGGGCTTCAACGCCCTCAGCGAGAAGGCGCTCACCGCCTCCCGCACGGCCAAGCTGCCGCGCTCCTACTTCGACTGGTCGGCGATCCTCGACGCCAACGAACACGGGTTCTTCCCCTACACGCCCGCCACCAACCTGCTCTACGGCCTGCGTGAAGCCTGCCTCATGCTCGAAGAGGAAGGTCTGGCAAACGTTTTCGCCCGCCACGACCGATTCGCGATGGCCACCCGGGCGGCGGTGCGCGGCTGGGGCCTCGAGGTGCTCTGCGCCGACCCGCGCGAGTACTCCAGTTCCCTGACCGCCGTGCTGGTCGGTGGCGCGCACGACGCCGACAAGGTGCGCCGCGTCATTCTCGAACGCTTCGACATGTCGCTGGGCACCGGACTGGGCAAGCTGGCGGGCCGGGTGTTCCGCATCGGGCATCTGGGCGATCTCAACGATCTGACGCTGGCCGGAACCCTGTCCGGCGTGCAGATGGGCCTGGAACTGGCGGGCGTCACCGTGGATCCGGGCGGGCTCCAGGACGCACTGGCGGTACTGCGCGGCGAGTGACCTCCCCGCACCGAAAACTCTTTTCTTTCTTCATCTTTCATTCGCTCCCCGCTGGGCTGCCGGAGGCACCGGCCCGCAGATCTCGTTGCGCAGATGCTCCGCTCCGAGCGATTTCCTACGAGGAGGTAGGTCGTGATCGAGCGGACTTCCCCTGTCCGACGACTGTCCCATATGAAGCGCTGGACCTATATCTTGCCGGTCGTCGTCTTCATCTACGTCATCTGTTATATCGACCGCACCAATATCAGTTTCGCGCTGCCGCACCTGAAAACGGATATGCATCTCACCGGTGCGCAGCAGGGACTGGCGAGCGGCATCTTCTTCTGGGGTTATCTGCTGTTGCAGATTCCCGGCGGATACATCGCCGAACGCTGGAGTGCCCGGCAGTGGATCGCCATCCTCATGGTCCTGTGGAGCGTGGCGGCCATGGCCTCGGGTTTCACCAACTCGGTCGGGCAGTTGCTGCTGGCGCGGTTCCTGCTCGGGGTGGCCGAGGGCGGGGTGCAGCCGGCGTTGATGACCACCATCCGCGCTTGGTTCCCGTTCGCCGAAAGAAGCCGGGCCTTCGCGATTTTCAAGCTGTACACCCCGATCGCGGCGATCGTGGCGGCACCGTTCTCGGGCGTCATCCTCACCTATTTCGACTGGCGGTGGATGTTCATCATCCAGGGCGGTGCGCCGCTGATCGTCGGGCTCATCGCGTGGCTGGCGATCGTGCGTGACACCCCGGCCAAGGCGGGCTGGCTCTCGCAGACCGAACGCGAGTACATCGAGAACGCCCGCCTCCAGGAGGGCGAGCAGTTGCAGTCGCGGGGAACGTTCAAGGCGGCGTTCACTTCTCGGATCGTGTGGCAGTTCGCGCTGATCTACACGCTCACCCAGATGGGATTGCTCGGCCTCACGCTCTGGATGCCGAGCGTGTTGAAGAAGGCGTTCCACACCGACCTGAAGGTCGGCCTGGTCGCGATGCTGCCGCAGCTCGCGGCGGGCGCGGCCATCATCCTGGTCGGTCGTTCCGCCGACCGTCGAGGCGGGCACATCGCCCACATGTCGGTGGTGCTCGCTTCGGCAGCGCTGATCCTGGCGGGCGCGAGTCTGGTTTCGGCAGAACAGAAATGGATCGTGCTGCTGGCGATGATCCTCGGCACGGCGGCCTCCATCGCCTGGTACGGACCCTTCTGGGCGACGGTCACCAAGCTCACGCCGGTGGCCGCGGCGGGGGCCGGGATGGGGTTGATCAATGGCGTCGGCAATCTCGGCAGCTTCTTCGGGCCGTACATCGGCGGCTGGCTCAGCGATCTCAGCGGCGGCGGGTACGCGCTCACACAGGTCTTCTTCGGGATCGTGTTCGGCGTCGCCGCACTGCTGGTGCTCACGCTGCGCAAGCAGCTGCGCATCGCCACCCAGGGCGAACCGGCAGCGGCGCAAACCCCGATGACGCCGATCACCGTGGACAACAAGGACTTTCAATGACAACGACAATGACAGTGGCGGAACGGCTCGAACAGGCACTACGCACCGTCCTCGACGGTGAGATCGCGTTCGACGACTACAGCAGGCACCTGTTCTCACGTGACGCCAGCATGTACTCGATCACCCCACTGGGCGTGGCGTTTCCACGGCATGCCGAGGATGTCGCGGCCGCCGTCGAGGTCGCCGCGGAGTTCGGGGTGCCGGTGGTGGCCCGGGGTGCGGGGACCAGTCTCGCCGGGCAGACCGTGGGACCTGGTCTGGTGCTGGACATGTCACGGCACATGAACCGGATCATCATCGACGCCGAGTCCCGCACCGCACTCGTCGAGGCGGGCGTGGTGCAGGATCAGCTCAACAAGGCCGCCGCCGCGCACGGGCTGATGTTCGGGCCCGACACCTCCACCAGCAACCGCGCCACCATCGGCGGGATGATCGGAAACAATTCCGCCGGAAGCGGTTCGCTGACCTTCGGTATGACCATCGATCATGTGCGGGTGCTCGATGTGGTGCTCGCCGACGGGTCCCGGGCTCGGCTCGAACCCGTCGACGAGGCCGAACGACAGCGGCGGGCGACCGCGAACACCCTGGAAGGCCGGATCTACCGGGAGTTGCCGGAGCTGGTCATCGCCAACGAGCAGGCCATCCGGTCCGGGATGCCGCTGTTCTGGCGGCGCGCGGGCGGCTACCGGCTCGATCGGCTGGTCGGGTTCGGCAAGAACCAGCCGTTCGATCTGGCCAAGTTGGTGGTCGGGGCCGAAGGCACGCTGGTGATCGCCACGCACGCGCTGGTGGATCTGGTTCCCAAACCCGCCTACACCGTTTATGCCGTCGGGCATTTCGACGATACGCACAGTGCCATCGCCGCCACGACGGACGCGCTGAGCTGCGATCCGCATCAGGTCGAGCTGATGGATCGCACGATCCTCGAACTGTCCCGGCAGAAGATCGAGTACGCGGAGCTCGGAAATATCCTCGTCGGGGATCCGGGCGCGCTGCTGTTCGTGTCGTTCAGCGGGGACAACGAGGCCGCGCTGGTCGCGAAACTCGAAGAGCTCGAGGCTCGCTGGCGACGCGGCGGCCACGGCTACCACACCCTGCGCGCGGTGACGCCCGCCGATCAGCGGGCGCTGCTCAAGGTCCGCAAGTCCAGTCTCGGGTTGCTCATGGCCGCCGGTGAGGGCACCCGCCGGCCGCTGGCGTTCGTGGAGGACACCGCGGTCGACCCGGTGCACCTGGCCGCATACACCAAGCGGTTCAAGGAGATTCTCGACGACAACCAGCTGGAGGCGGGGTTCTACGGGCACTGCTCGGTGGGCTGCCTGCACATCCGGCCGTTCGTGGACCTGACCGATCCGGCGCAGGTGGCGAAGATGCGGACGGTGGCCGAGGCGGTCAAGGATCTGGTCGCCGAATACGGCGGCGTCAACTCCAGCGAGCACGGGGACGGGCTGGCGCGCAGCGAGTTCAATCGCGAGATCTTCGGCGACGAACTCTACGAGGCCATGCGAAAGGTCAAGCGGCTCTTCGATCCCGCCGGAATCATGAACCCCGGCAAGATCGTCGACGCGCCGCCCATGACCGAGAACCTGCGCGACCGCGACGCGCTGCCGCCTGCCCCGGCATTGAAGACCACCCTGAAATTCGAGGTCGTCGGCGGGATGCGCGGCGCGGCCGATCGGTGCATGAACATCGGGCTGTGCCGCAAGGCCGGACCGGGCGTGATGTGCCCGTCCTACATCGCGACCCGGGAAGAGGAGCACGCCACCCGCGGCCGGGCCAACGCCCTGGTGAAGGCGCTCTCGGAGCCGGATCCGCATGCGGCGCTGGGCGATGAACGCCTGCACGAGATCCTCGATCTGTGCCTGATGTGCAAGGCCTGCAAGAGCGAATGCCCGATGAGCGTGGATATGGCGTCGTTGAAGGCCGAGGCGCTGGCGCACCACCACGAGATCCACGGAACACCTTTGCGGTCACGGCTTTTCGGGTCGATCCGGACACTCAACCGGCTCGGATCGGCCACCGCGCCGCTGTCCAACGCGCCCGGCCGGATCCGACCGCTCCGGCGGCTACTCGACCGGACTCTGGGCATCGCGGCGGCCCGCCCGCTGCCGGTGTTCCAGCGGGTCAACCTGATTCGCTGGTTCAGTCGCCGCGATGTGGTCGGGCAACCAGTACCGCTGGGCACTGTGAACTGGCTCGCCGACTCGTTCACCACCTTCACCGAACCGCACATCGGCCAGGCCGCGATCGAGCTGCTGGAACGCGCGGGCTGGCACGTGGAACTGGCCACCGGCGGCTGCTGCGGACGCTCCAGCATGTCGAAGGGGCTCCTGGACGACGCTCGCGCAAAGGCCGCGGCGCTGGTGGATTCGCTCAACGAGACCACGGTGCCGGGCTCGCCGATCGTCGGCTGCGAACCGTCATGCGTGTTCATGCTGCGCGACGAGAACACCGCGCTGCTGCCCGATACCTGGGCGGCGACCGCCGTGGCGGCCCGCGTCCAGCAGGTGGAGGAACTACTGGTCGATGCCATCGACACCGGGCGGCTGAAGCTGCGCAAGGATTCACCGTTCGCGGGGCGGCGCATCGTGTTCCACGGCCACTGCCATCAGAAGGCCGAGGTCGGCACCGCCGCCACCATGGCGCTGCTGCGCCGGATCCCGGGAGCCGTGGTCGAGGAGATCGACTCCGGCTGCTGCGGAATGGCGGGGTCGTTCGGTTTCGAATCCGAACACTACGACCTGTCACTCGCGATCGGCGAAGATCGCCTGTTCCCCGCACTGGCCGCCGAACCCGCCGACACCGTGGTGGCCGCCACCGGAGTCTCCTGCCGGCAACAGATCTTCCACGGTGCCGGGCGCACGGCCTGGCATCCGGTCGAACTGATCCGGGAAGCACTGGCCGACGGTTAGGCAGGCGGCGATTGGGTCATGACTCGGCGAAAACTCGTGAATCGAACCGGACATCGTGCTCCATTTGATTGATGACGGTCAGGATTCTGCGAGCCACGATCCGGACGACGGTGGGGGTGATGCTGTGCGCGCTGGCCAGCATCACCGCCCCCGCGGCGTGGGCCGACGGTCCGCCGCTCGATCGAGTCGCACACCTCGATCACGTCTCACGGGTGGACACGAACCAGCTGACCGTCGGGGTCTACTCGGCGGCCATGGACCGGGTGATCGAGCAGGACGTGCTGATTCCCGACGGCGGAAGCGCGGGACGGCCCACCGCCTATCTGCTGATCGGGGCGGCGCGGGACGACCAGATCGTCTGGCAGACGATGACGGATCTGCCCACGTTCGCGCCGGGGACCGGTGTCAATGTGGTCGTACCGCACGGCGGGGAATCGAGCTATTACACCGATTGGCAGCGCGATGATCCGGTGCTCGGCCGCAACGAATGGGCCACCTATCTGACCTCCGAACTGCCGCCCATCATGGACGCGGTCCTGCACGCCTCGGGGCGCAATGCGATTGTCGGGCTGTCGATGTCGAGCACCGCGGCCTTGGCGCTGGCCGAGGCGGCGCCCGCGCTTTATCAAGCGGTCGGGGCGTTCAGCGGATGCGCGGAGACCAGCAGGCTTCCTGGGCAGGCATACGTCTATGTGGTCACCGACATTCATGGCGGCGGCAATATCGAGAACATGTGGGGGCCGATCGGCTCTCCGGCGTGGAGCGAGCACGACCCGTACCTGCACGCGGATCAGCTGCGCGGCCACACGCTGTATATCTCCAGCGGCACCGGATTCCCCGGCAGCCATGACAACCTCCGCGACTACCGCATCGACGGCGACGTGCCCACCCTGCTGAACCAGCTCATCCAGGGCGGCGCGATCGAGGCCGCCGCGAGCGACTGCACCCGGCACCTCGCGGCCCGTCTCGCCGACCTCGGCATCCCCGCCACCTACCGGTCGCATCCCGGCACGCATTCGTGGGGCTACTGGCAGGACGACCTGCACGAGTTCTGGCCCACCATGGCGGCGGCCATCGGAGCTTGAGCCGCAACGCTATTCGATGGTGTAGACGCGGTAGGCGATGTGCCCGCGCGACATCTCGGCGATGCCGACGTTGACGGTGCGGTTGAGCCAGGCGTAGCGCTCGGCCCCGGTCTCGAAGACCGGCAGGGTGCGGGCGTGAATGTCCGGGGCGCGCAGGGTCTCGCCGTTCAGATACCGTTGCATCGCAGCGGGATCGGTGAGTGCGACCCGGCCGGTGGAGGTCAGATAGAGGTACTCGCCATCGTCGGTGCGCAGGGTCGCGCGCACATCGAGCCGGCAGATCAGGTCCTTGCCCATGGTCAGCCAGTCACCGCCGCCCGGCAGAATCTCCCCGCGTAGACGCGGACCGGAAAAGGTACCGGTCGCGACGACGGCGATCAACCGGAAGGCCGCCGGGGTCCGGAATATTTGCGTCTCTTGGAATTTCAGTTCGATGTCCATCAGATGTTCGGCGTCCAGTGCTGTCCGCACCGGCCCGTCCAGCACCCCGGGACCACCCGCTGAGGCAATAGCTGACATTACTTCACTATAGCTAGATGGGTGGCGGGCCGGTAGCCCCACGCAAAAGGGTTGAAGCGAACGGTACGGTTCCGTACGCTTCAGGGAGGTTCTCGGAGGTGGTCGAAATGACAAGTGCCGGAGCGCATCTACTGTCCTTCGCCGTACGGATGCTGCGGGTGCGGCGTGCGCTCGACGGAGAGGAACGCATTCTCCGGACGATCGCGACGGACCGAGCGAAGGGTCCGGCCCTGCCGTCGAAACGGATACGCGAGGGGTTGTCGGTCCGGGAGGAGACGATCGACGGATTCCGGGTATTCACCTTGACCCCACGCGACATCCGGCCCACCCGCCGCGTGTTGTACCTGCACGGGGGCGGCTGGGTGCGACCGATCATGGATCCGCACTGGGAGATGATCGCCGAACTCGCCGGGCTGCTGGGCTGTTCGGTGACCGTGCCGATGTATCCACTGGCCCCCGAGCACTCCGCACCGGACACCTTCCGCTGGCTGTTGTCGCTGTATGCCGGGCTCGCACCCGATGGGGATTTGACTGTGATGGGCGATTCGGCGGGTGGTCATCTGACGCTGTCGCTGGCAATGCAGGCGCGCGATCGTGGCCTCCCACAACCGGGTGCGCTGGTGCTGCTGTCGCCATTGCTGGACGCGACTCTCAGCGACCCCGCGATTGCGGCACTCGACCGGATGGACCCGATCGTTCCCGCGCGCGGAGTGCCGATCTTGACGCGGATGTTCGCCGGTGCGGTGGACCTGCGAGATCCCATGATCAGTCCGCTGTTCGGAACCCTCACCGGGCTCCCACCGATCGCCTTGTTCGTCGGCACCAGGGAGATCGTGAATGCCGATGCTCACCGCCTGCGACGCCTGGCCGCCGAATCGGACTTCCCGTTGAGCTGGCACGAGTATTCGGGGATGCTGCACGTCTGGCCGTTGTTCCCGATTCGGGAGGGGCTGCGGGCGCGGCGAGAGATCGCCGAATTCGTCCGGGCGAACACCTCACCCGCCTCCGCAGGAGACTGACATGGTTCGTGGACAACCACGCGTCGACGAGATCCTCGCCGCCACCATGGATCTGGTGGCCGAGCGTGGGTACCCGGCGCTGACCATCGACGCGGTGGCGGCGCGCGCCAATGCCAGCAAGGCCACCATCTATCGTCGCTGGCGCAACAAAGCCGAACTGGTCAAGGCGGCGTTGGACGCCCACGACCTCCGCCACAATGCCGAGATCCCCGATACCGGCGCACTACGCGGGGACCTGCTGGCCGTGCTGGAAGCCGTGCGCGCCAATGCATCCGAGCGCGTCACCGTCCTCATCGCCGGGCTGATCGCGGCGGCCCGCCACGATCCGGAACTGGACGCCGCGCTTCAGGAGCACACCGGCAATCCGGAACTGTCCCCGTTCCGCGATGTGTTGCGTCGTGCGGTCGCCCGCGGTGACCTGCCCGGCGACGTCGACGCCGAACTCGTCCACGATGTGGCCGAATCGATGATCCTGCGCCGGTTACAGACTCACGCCGTCCTCGACGACGCGTTCCTCACCCGGCTGGTGGACGATGTCCTGCTCGTCCTGCTCGCGCGAGGGCCGCGGTGAACCGTACGCGCGCAACCGGATCGCGATCACCGCGAACAGCGCGAGGGTCAGCCAGATGTAGGCGTTGTGGTCCACCACGGCGAGGCGGCCGTGATTCGGGAAGTCGAAGACGCTGCCGTAGTGCAGGTCGAACAGATCCATGACACCGCCGGAGCTGATCGCGGCGACGACCAGGAGACCGGCGATCGTGATCGGATCGCGGTGGCGAATCGCCAGGTGCGCCAGGTAGATCAGCAGCGGGGCCAACCACACCCAGTGGTGGATCCAGCTGTAGGGGGAGATGACGGTGCTGGTCAGCCCGCATACGGTGACCGCGGCCAGTTCCTGCCCGAGGGTCCACAGCCGACGCGCGAGCAGCAGGCAGACCACGGCGATGGCGATCGCGGCCGCCAGCCACAGCAACTGCGCGCCCGACCCCGATCCGAGGGTGCGGGCGATCATGCCGCGCAGGGATTCGTTCTGCGGATTCTCCGGGACGCCGACCCGGGCGGGGTCGGCGAACGCGCCGCTCCAGAAGGTCAGCGAATCCTTCGGCAGCACAGCCAGACCCACCACCATGGTGGCGGCCAATGCGCCGAGCGCGGTGGCGGCGGCCCGGAATCGGCGCGTCACCAGCAGATACAGCACGAAGAACACCGGAGTGAGCTTGATTCCGGCCGCGATACCGGTCATCGCGCCCTTCCAGCGAGAGGAGTCGGGCAGCGCCATATCCGCCAGCACCAGCAGGAGCAGCAGGATATTGACCTGGCCGAACCCCTCGGTCTCGCGAATCGGCTCGCACAGCAGCAGCATTGCCGCGATCGACGGGCCCATGAGCAGCAGGCGGCGATCGTGGCGGTAGCCGAGCACCGACAGGGCCGCCCACACCGAGCCGGTGAGCAGTGCGAAGTTCACCAGCCCGCCGACCCAGGTGAACACCGCGCCGTGCATCCACGCCAGCGGCAGGAACATCAGCGCGGCGAAGGGCGTGTAGACGAACTCGAAGACCCCGCGCGTATGGCCGCGCAGCGGACTGTCGTAGACCGAGACGCCGTGCGCCACGCGATCGCCCGCGACCTGGTACGCGCCCAGATCGACCAGGTGCATCATCATGCGCGGCGCGGCGGCGACCTGGCCGAGGTAGTACCAGCCCGCCAGCGCGCCCACCACCGCGACGGTCCACACCACCGGCAGTGGAATGGAACGCCGCGGCGGCGCACCCTGATTCGTGACCGTTACCTGACCGAGCGCCGATACCGGCATGCTCACCCCCACGCGTTGGGCTTCCCGATTGCCCGCCCCACCGTAGTGACGATGCCATTCGATCGCCAGTCCGAGGCCCGTCACGAACCGACCGGTCACCGCGCTATCGCTGTCGATCATGTTGTCGCACAATGGTTTTCAAGTGTCTGATCATCGACGCGGGCACAATGACGACAATGTACGACTACAAGCTCGACTGGCGATACGGGGCCGCTCCCGAAAAGCACGCGCTACCGCAACCCTGCGGATACCTGGTCGCATTGTCGGCCGACGCGACCACGACACTCACTCCCGACATCACCACGACTGCCACCTTCACCGGCACCCCTCAGTACCCGGGCATCGGAAAGGCGTACGACCCCGCCAACCAGAAGATGCACGTCTGCGGAATCATGGAGGGCGTGCACTGGGACGGCGGCCTCGAAGACCCCATGCAGTTGAGCTTCTTCGTCAGCACACCCAGTCAGCAGAAGCTGCAGAGCGCCCTGAAGCGCGGCAACCTGATGACGATGCAGGACGTCAGGTTCTGGGTCGTCGGTTACGAGTACCCCACACGATCCGACAAGCCTGGCGTGTGGTTCGAAGCCGCGTATCCGATCGGGCCGACCGGCAAGGGCATTCCCGGATCCCTGCGCGGCCGGATCACCCACACCGACGCCAACCTCGACTTCACGGTCTCGGACATCCCCACCCCGGCGGATCCCACCGGGGTGCCCGTGTTCGCCTGCACCTTGCGGATGGCGCCCGCGATGGCCGAATCCTTCGAGCTGTTCCAGGCCGATTCACCCACCGACAAGAAGGTAATGCCCTGGGGCCTGCACGTCGGGCAATGAACTATTTCGCCCCGACACCGTCCTGGAGGAAATCGCCGAGCTGTTCGCCGAACGGTTTGGCGATTTCCTGCTGATAGTCGTCCCAGCCCTGTTGCTGGGCCGTGCGCAGCGAATCCGGTAGCGCCTGATGCAATTCGGCATCGACCGCAGCATCGTGCAGGCGGCTCATCCGGTCGCGCAGATCGCCACCGGCCGCGGCGATATTGTCGAGCTCCAGCGCGCCGTCACGGGTCGAATAGTCGTAGAGCTCGAATTCCTCCTGCTCGGCGGCATCGATGCGCGCCGAACCCGGCACCCAGTGCGAGTAGCGCACGAACTTCGCGTCGGGGGTGCGCAGCGCGATCAGGTGCCCCGGGGCGTCGGCGTTGAAACGGACGGCGGCTTCCTCGATGGAGTGCTCGTCGGTGGTGTGCAGAATCCACGGGCGGCCGGGCGCCTTCGCGTCGCGGGCGATCGCGGCGATGTCGTGCCGCCCGGCCAGATGCGAATACCGGTCGCTGCTCCGCCAGGCATTGCCGCCGGTGGCGAGGGTGAGCAGCAGCGGGGTCATATCCACGCTGGAAGTCATCTGGTCGCGGGTGCCGGGCGCGGGCGTGACACGGCCGCGCGGGTCGTGGATGTAGAGCGGGACGCGGATCGCCTCGTCGTAGGCCGCGCCGCCCTTGCCGTGCAGACCGTGCGAGCCCGCGTAATCGCCGTGATCGGAGGTGAAAACGACGACGGTGTTGGCCGCGACCTCCGGATGCGACGCCAAAGTGTCCAGGACTCGGCCGATCTGGATATCCACCTGCTGCTGGAACCACAGGTAGAGGTTGCGCATGTCGATCCACTCGCGGTCCGCCTCGGCGGTGCCGTAGGGGGCCAGCCCGAAGGTCAGCGCCGACACCTGCACCAGCGCGGTCTGCAACTTCGGCTTGCGGGCGAGCTGTTCGAGGGTCTCGTGATTGCCGGGTAGGTCGTCGATCCAGCGCGGAATGTCATTGACTGCCAAAGTGCGTCGAGTGAAACGCGGCCACCACTGGATATCGTGCGGATTCACCAGCGAAACCGTGGTGCACCACGGGCCCTGCGCCGCATCGGAATCCAGCCAGCCCACGAACTGGTCCACGATCCGGCCGTCCATCTGCAGACCCTGCTCGGGCGCACCGTTGGGCGACGGGTAAGTGCCGCCGTCGAAGCCGAAGCGGTCCAGCCCACCCGGGTTGGTGTCGGCGTAGTGACCCAGATGCCATTTGCCCCACCAACTGGTCCGGTAGCCCTCCTCGCGCAGCAGGGTGCCCCACGTCGGGAACCCCTCGGCGAGTTGCGAAGTCGAGGTCGACAGGCAGCCGGTCTGATGCGAGTACAGCCCGGTCAGCAGCGTGCCGCGCGAGGGGGTGCAGTCGTTGGCGGCGGTGTAGTGCTGTTCGAAGGACACCGACTTGCGCCGCAGCGCCGCGATATTCGGCAGGATGGTGTCCAGGACGTCCTGCGCGGGGAACCAGACGGGGGCCCGCATCTCGTCGACGATCACCACGAGGACGTTCGGCTTGTCGGGGTGGGTGTCCATGCGCGCCAAGGGAGCAGCACCGGCCTTGCCGGTCGCCATGGCCGCGGTGGCGGCCGTGGCCGCCAGAGCTCCGCCGCCGAAGAATCCGCGTCTACTGATCGACATGTGGGGTCCGTCTTTCGGTGGGAGTGAGAGCTAGTGCACCGGGGTGGCGTCGATGAGGTCGTTGACGACGGCGGCCAGGCCGGGACCGTTGTCCTCTTGCAGGAAATGGCCCGCGCCCACGATCACCGCGTGCGGACGTCCGGTGGCGCCGGGTATCTCCCGTTGCAGGATCTTCTCGCCACCCGCGGTGATCGGGTCGCCGTCGGAGAACGCGGTCACGAACGGCTTCTCGAATGTCCGAAGCCGCTGCCAGGCCGCGCGATTGGCGGCAGCCGCCGGATCCTCCGGAGAGGTCGGCACGAGCGACGGGAACGAGCGCGCACCCGCTTTGTAGGTGTCGTCCGGGAACGGCGCGTCGTAGGCGGCGAGGACTTCGGGGGAAAACGAAGTGCGGCAGCCACCCTCGACGATCGAGCCGATCGGGAACACCGGCGACTCCTGGGAGAACCGCTGCCAGGCCGCGAAGGCGTCGGTCAGCTCGGCATCACCGGTGGGCAGGCCGGTGTTGGCGGCGACCACCCGCGCGAAGCGTTCGGGGTGCTCGGCGACCAATCGCAGGCCGAGCAGACCGCCCCAGTCCTGGCAGACCAGGGTGATGCCGGTCAGGTCCAGCTGGTCGAACACGGCCGCGCGCAGCCATTCGGCATGACGGGCGTAGGTGTAGTCGCCGCGATCGGCGGGCTTGTCACTGCGGCCGAATCCGATGAGGTCGGGCGCGACACAGCGGCGACCCGCCGCGGTCAGCACCGGAATCATGGTGCGATACAGGTAGCTCCAGGACGGCTCGCCGTGCAGCAGCAGGACGACCTCGCCGTCGGACGGCCCCTCGTCGAGGTAGTGCATCCGCAGGGTGGTGTCGTCGTCCGCGGCGGTGACGTGGACGTAGTTCGGCTCGAAGGGATAACCGGGCAGGTTCGAGAAGCGTTCCTCGGGTGTCCGCAACACGTGCATGCTGCGACGGTAGAGTTTTTGCATCTTTGGTGCAACTTGTTAGAGTGAAGGCGATGGACGGACGCACCGCTCGGGCGGCACGAAACCGTCAGGCGGTGCTCGACGCCGTGCTGACGCTCATGGAAGAAGGCATCCTGCAGCCGACCGCGCAGGCGGTGGCCGAACGTGCGGGGGTGGCGACACGCTCGGTGTTCCACCACTTCTCCGACCTGGAATCGCTGTATCTGGATGCGGCGCAGACCCAGATCGAACGGCATTGGCTGCCCCTGCTGCGGCCGGTCAGCGGCGAACTCGAGGAGCGGATCACCGCCCTGCTCGAACTCAGAGCCGAACTCTACGAACGCATCTCGGGCACCCGCCGCGCCGCGCAGTTGCGCGAGCACGAATCCCCGGTGCTGGCCGAGCGTTTGGCACAAAGTCGCGCGGCCCTGCGCGCCCATCTGCGCGAGAACCTGCCCGAACTCGAATTCCTGGACCCCTCCGCACGCGAGGCCGCGCAGGCGGCCGGTTCCTGGGAGAACTGGGAGGTGCTGCGCCGCCACCAGGGCCTGGGCATCCCGGCCGCGCGCACTGCCGTCGCCGCCACCCTCACGGCACTGCTCGCCACCCGGCACGATCGAAAGTAGGCCCACCCATGGCCGTTGTCCCCAATCCCGACCAGTTCGCCCGCTTCGCGGCGGCCACCGACACCGGACCGGTCGTCATGCTCAACCTCATCAAGTTCAGCGATCGCACCGAGTACGCGACCTACGGGGACTTGGTTCTGCGGATGGTGCGCGAGCAGCAGGGGCGGTTGCTCTGGCACGGCGAACCCCGGCAGACGCTCATCGGCGATGCCGACTGGGACTATGTCGCGCTGGTCGAATATCCCGACCGCCAAGCCTTTCTGAGCATGGTGACCGCACCGGAGTATCAGCGCATTCACGCCCACCGGGAGGCGGGCATCGAGCACACCGTGCTGCTGGCGTGTGACGCGCTCACCCCGCCGGCCGGCGACTGAGACCGTCCGCCAGGGCCTTCCGGCGCTCTTCCGATACGGATATCACCACGGCCACCGGCCAGGCTGACATGCGGACGGCGAAGACGACCGGATGACCCCGCTCGATCGTGGTCGACGGCCGGGGCCGTCGCGGAAACGGCCGACAACGACCGAAGATGGCGGTATACATCTCGATCCTCCCTGCCCACCAAGAGAATCCAGAGCTCTGCTGCGGAACTCGCGAATAGTTTATTGGCGACATCACAGCGACGCTCGGGAGAAGCAATGAAGCTGGCCCTATCACCCGAT